>JAEWWY010000083.1 GCA_023458835.1 Bacillota bacterium | reverse complement strand
GGCTTTCCTCATACACGTCGCCGGGGATGGGGAAGGCGCCCAGGTTCATTTGGGGATTGGCGATCAGGATGGTGCCGCGGGCATAGGAGCCGGTGATGCACATGGCAGCCTTGCCGTTGGCGAAGTTTTCCCACATGACGGTGTCGGCGGTTCCCATGGGATCGGGCAGGGCATAGGTGCGCAGTTGCAGCATCCGCTGGCCGATCTTAAGGAAGGGTTCGGCGTTTTCAGCAACGGCCGCTTCGCCCTTTACCACATTGACGATATAGTCCACAACGCCGGGATAGGTGGCCTGGGCCAAGGCCTGGAAATTATGGCCCACGCGGCCGGCGGCCTTGTCGCCGAAGGAGAAGGGCACGATGCCTTCGGCCGTCAGCTTGTCGCACACGGCGATGAGCTCATCCCAGGTTTTGGGCGTCTGGGTGATGCCAACCTTGGCAAACAGGTCCATGTTGTAGAAGATGGCCATGTAGTTCTGGCTCAGGGGCAGGGCATAGGTCTTGCCGTCGGTATTGATAGCCAGGTTGATCATGCCGGGGTTGACCCTGGACAGGAATTCCTGGCCTTCGAGGCACTCGATATAACCGTTGGCGATCTTTTGCTTGAATTGCGTCTGTGTGGGATAATCGGAAAAGATCGGGGGGATGTCGCCTGTGGAGATGCGCTGCATCAGCACGGTGCCGGCATCGGGAACGGTATTGAGCTCAATGACCACACCGGGGTTTTCTGCCGCGAACTTTTCGATGACCTGCGCGTATGCGCGCTGCGGGCCTTCCTCCATCTTCTGCTGGAAGAATTCCACCTTGGTTTCCGCCAGGGCAAGGCTTGCGCCAAGCACCAGGCAAAGGGCAAGAATGGTCGCCAGGGCCTTTTTCATGGGATGTCCTCCTTTTTCCGCGTGACAGGGCACGCGCCTGCGTTCTGTATTCCCATTGTAACGCAAGGCCGTGGCGGAAGGATGTATCAAACATGACATCCCGCATGCGCAAACAATGACTCTTTACGATGCCCCGGCAGCCTTGCCGGTCATCAAATCCAATATCAATTGGTCCGCCTGCGCCATGCCGTCGCGGCCGACGCTGCCCAGATTTTCTATGGTCTTTTCCACATCGCCATCCACGATCCCGTCCATATCGGGCGCATGGACATTGTTCATGGCCAGCACGGCGCATTGCACCGCGGCGCTGACGGAGGTGGCCACCTTCACCGCGCAGCCGGATTTGGCCCCGTCGCATACCATGCCTGTAATGTTCGCCACCATGTTCTTGATGGCGTACTGCACCTGCTTTTCGTTTCCGCCCAGCACATACAGGATGCCGCAGGAGGCGCCCACCGCCGCCGCGATGCCACAGCCGCACAGCGCGCTCAGCCGCCCGATGCCCCGCTTGATGCGCACGGTCACCAGAACGGACAGCGCAACGGCGCGCAGAAACCGCTCCTGGTCCACATTGCTTTTTTGGGCGAATACGGCCACGGGAATCATGCATACAAGGCCCTGGTTGCCGCTGCCCGCCACGCTCATGACCGGCACGCTGGCCCCCGCCATACGGGCGTCGCAGGCCGCCGCCGTGGTAGCCACCGCACAGGTGCCCATGTCCGATCCCATAATATTGCCGCCCTTGCCCGCGCTGGCGATATTGTGGCCCACGGCCATGCCATAGCCGCCCTGCATGCCCTCCCGGGCGGCGGCCAGGTTCATTTCCGCTCCCTCCTGCAAAAATTGAAGCTTCTCCGCGGGCACCTCCGTGCAAAACCGCCAGATGTCGCGCACCGTCATGTGTTCATATTCATGCCGGGAAGCGCTTGCCGCCTCCAATTCCTCGTGCCGGATGACCGCGCCGTCGCATATCAGGTCGGTCACATGCGTATGGGTCCGCTGGATGACAGCCGTGGCGCTGTGCCCCTTTCCAAAGACCTGAACCTCGATATACAGCGGATCTACATCCTGCTTTTGCCTGACCAGGATCCGGCCCTCCTCCATCATGCGCTTGCCCAGGACCACATGCTCCCGGGTAACGTCCCGCAGGACCTCCAGCCCGATATCCGTCCGCCCGGCCAGCGCCCCCAGGGCAGCGGCGATGGGCAGGCCCGTCAGGTCGCTGCCCGGTATGCCCACACTCATGGCATTTTTCAGAATATTCCGGCTGCCCCAGACCTCTATGCGTTCCACCTCATGCCCCATTGTTTTTGTGGCCCAGGCCGCGGCATATGCCACAGCCACGGGCTCCGTGCAGCCCAGCGCGGGCATCACCTCTTTGTGAAGCAGCGCCTCATAGTTCGTCATCATTCTTCCTCCTGCCTGTTCAGCCAGATTTCAGTTTTGTACCCCATCTGCTTTTCCCTGAAAACGCTTGGCGTCACGCCAAAGTGCTTTCGGAAAAGCTGTATAAATTGGGAAGCGTCGGCATAGCCGCACTCCCCGGCAATGCTCATCACGCTGCGCTCCCGGGATGATAGCATCCGGCACGCCTGATCCATGCGGACCTTCGTCAGATAATTCTTAAAGGAAATCCCCATTCCGGCCTTGAACAGCCGGCTCAGATACGAGGGGTTCAGATACAGCCGGCTTTCCGCCAGCTCCTTCAGCGCAATGTTTTCCCCATAATGATCGCCGATATATTGCTTCAGATACTCCACCACCTGATCCGCGTTGGAGACGGATACCCGCTCCTTCAGGGCGCAAACCTGCGTCACCAGCACATCCAGCCGCGCCATTAATGCCGCCGGGGAGTCAAAGTCATCCACCCTGATGCCCACCTGCAGCAACTCCCCGTCCATGGCGCTTTCTTCTGTCACCGACTGGGCAATGGCGCAGTTCATACAGGCGCACAAGCGGTTCAGCGCGTCCTGCAGCGCCGCAAGGGATGCATTTTTCTCCGCCAGCACCCTTTGGACCGCCTGCCGGGCCAGCGCGCCCGCCTGGGCTGCATGCCCCTGAGAAAGGTACATGGAAAAATCGCTGAGGTCCGCCGGTTTGGGCTCGCTGATATAATGGGCCTGCTCTTTGAGGCTGCCGTAACAGACGATGGCCTCGCTGCCGAGCAGGCGGTGGTTCAGGGCAATCTGCGCCTGTTCATAGGCCCGGGGCGCGCTTTGCAAATCATTCAGGCCGCTCATGGCCATACGGACCTCCAGGCCCGAATGGAGCATGCCCGCCTGTATCTCCTTAAGCATGTCAAGCCGCGCCTGGCGGTCCGGCTTTTGATCCCCGTACCGGACAAACGCACACAGATCGCCGGGCCCTATGGGAAACAGGTCGCAATGCATGCCCTCAAAGGCGTGCAGCCTGCG
>JAEWWY010000082.1 GCA_023458835.1 Bacillota bacterium | reverse complement strand
CAATACCAACGAAAACCTGTAACCGGCCCGGGGAGGCGCCGCCTCCCCGGACCCCTTTGCCCAGGGGATTCCATCCCTTGGGTATCCCTTTTTTGGAGGGGCTATAAAGACCTGCCCTTCCAGGCAGGTGTCTGGAAGGGCAGGATAGTTGCGGCATCTGTTCATTTCTTGCTTCTTGCGCAGCCTTTAGGATAACGTGAAGCAACAAATTGGATAGCCCCGGCAGAAAAGCCAATAATCAAGCAACGCAGTAGGGGCGATTATCAATCGCCCGCATAGGCTTGGCACTCCGAGCGCCGCGGGCCTGCACTTTGCAACCGCATATATTCCGCAGCTTCTGCAGCAGGCAACCTGCTAATATACCAGGAACCATGTGCTCACATATCCCGTAGTCCCGTCCACGCTGACCAGCGTCCAATCCGTTCCCTTTTCCAGCACCGTTACCCCCGTGCCCACCGGCAGCTTCTTTTTAACGGAAGCGCTCCAACTGGGGCCCGAGCGGAAATTGACGATGCTTCCTCCGTTGGGATTCTTCACCTTAGCGGCAAACGGATCGGCCGTCATTTTCAGATATGCGGTCATCATATATCCTGTTTTATCGCCCACCTGTACCTTGCACCAGGTATCGCCGCGCTGCAATACGGAAACAGGCGTGTGGTTCTTGTACTTGCCCAGGACCGCAGCCGTGGCCGAGGGTGTTTCCCGAAGATTCAATACCTGCGTATTCTTTGGGTTGTTCACCACAGCGTTCTGGGAAGAGCCTCCAGCCTCGGCGGCAAGGTATTTTGAAGCGATATATCCTGTTTGGCTGTTTACGTGCACCTTGTACCAGTCAATGCCCTTCACCAGCACATCCACCTTGGTCCCTTCCGCCACCCCGGTGATCACCGTACCCGTATCAGCCGGCGACTGGCGAAGGTTCACGCCCGCACCCGTATTGGTGCGCACAAACCGCGCCGCGATCACCGCATCATTGCCGGCGGTCAAAAAGCTTTTCATCATGTAACCTGTTTTGCCGCCCGCCTGCACCTTGAGGAAGGTGTCGCCCTCCTCCAGAACCATCACCCAGGTGCCTGTAGGATACTTGCCGAGTATCGCGGCCGTCAGGCTGGCGCTTTCCCTCAGGTTCAGCGTACCGCCTTTTACACTAAGATATGCGGCATCGGCCAGGGAGAGGGCGGGGAGAAAGCACAGCACCGCCGCCAGCACAGCGGCGAGGGCGTTTTTGTAAACCCGGCGTCTTGCAAAACTTTTCATGGCGGTACCTCCTTTTTTTAAATTTCCTATTGACATACTAGGGAATATGCGCTATTATCTATTTCATACTTTACTAATAGGAATTGAGGCGAACAGTGTGCGGTACTTGCATCCCGGCAATCTCAGCCCATTCCAAAGCGTCGGCGGGCGAATGTGCCGCTGATGATACATTGGAACAAGGCATGCGGATTTCCTTCCAAGAAAAATAGTAAAACGCAAAGGAGCGTTACTTTATGAAAAAGCTGCTTTCCCTGGCTTTGGCCCTGGCCCTTGTACTGTCCCTGGCTTCCGCTTCCGCCCAAACACTCACCAAGCTGGTTATCGGCGCTACCACCGTCCCCCATGCCGAAGTGCTGGAACTTGTCAAAGATGACCTGAAAGCCCTGGGGTATGACCTGGAGGTTATCGACTTCATTGACGGTTATAGCTTACCAAATCCGGCCCTGGCCGCCCATGAACTGGATGCCAATTACTTTCAGCATCTGCCCTTCCTGAACTCTTATAATGCCACCGCGCCGCAGGAAGAACAGCTTGTTCCCGTCATTGATGTGCATTATGAGCCCTTCGGCTTGTATCCGGGCAAAACCAAGGCGCTGGCGGACTTGAAGGAAGGCGGCGTGATCGCCATTCCCAACGATCCTTCCAACGAAACCCGGGCGCTGCTTCTGCTCAAAGAAGCCGGGCTGATCACCCTTCCCGATGATGCCACCCCCGATAGCAGCCTGACGATACTGGATGTCGTTGACAATCCTTTGAAGCTGGACATCAAGGAAGTGGATGCCGTCACCCTGCCCTCTACGCTGGCCGACGCCGACTTTGCCGTCATCAATGGCAACTTTGCGCTGGATGCGAACCTCAGTCCCGCCAAGGACGCCATCTTCTTGGAGCCTGTCGACAGCGATGCCGGCAAGACCTACACCAATTACGTGGTAGTGCGGGCCGAGGACAAGGATGCCGACTTTGTCAAAGCGCTTGAAGCAGTGCTGCACACGAAAAAGGTGCATGATTACCTGCTCACCAGCGAAAAATTCAAGGGTGGCGTCATCCCCACCTTCACCCCGGCGGAGTAATACACCTTTTCGCAAAGCGTCCGGCAAAAGCCGGGCGCTTTTCTATCTGCCTGTATGGTATAATGGGCATACCCGCTTGTCAAGGGATGGAAGTTTCTAATGTCGAAAGAAAGCCGAAAGAGATTGTTAAAAACCATTGCGTGAGGAAGATCAATGCGTCTATTGTCCTTTACCGTCGAATGCAAGGATGAGGGCAGGCTGCTCAAGCAGGTGGTGTTTTCCCGATTAAAGCCGGGCCGCCGCCTGTTCAGCAGCATCAAGTTTCAAAATGGCCTGCTGTTGGACGGCGTGCCAGCCCACGCCGATCAAAGGGTGCGCGCAGGGCAGACCGTCACCCTCCTTCTTCAGGAGGCCAGCGCATCCCGGCGGCTTACACAGGCTGTTCCGCTGTCTATCGCCTATGAGGATGAAGACCTCCTCATTGTGATAAAGCCCGCCCCCCTCCCCAGCCAGGCCTCTTCCCATCAGGGAACGGACACGCTGGAAAATTATGTGGCGGCCTATCTGCAATCGGAGGGCCCGTTTGTATACCGCCCGGTGAACCGGCTGGACAAGGGTGTCAGCGGGCTGATGGCCATTGCCAAAAACGCCTATGCGCAGCAGCGCCTGCAAAGCCAATTGCATACGCCGGAGTTTGTGCGGGAATACCTGGCGGTAGTGGAAGGCATCCCTCAGCCGTCCTCCGGGACCATCGATGCGCCTGTGGGAAAGGTTTATCCCAATGGCGTCAAGCGTTGCGTCACCCCGGCCGGCAAGCCCTCCGTCACCCATTATGAAACGCTGAAAACCCTGCACGGCAGAAGCCTCGTCCAATTGCGCCTGGAAACGGGCCGCACCCACCAAATCAGGGTGCATATGCAATATTTGAACTGCCCCGTGGCAGGGGATTTTCTCTATGGCCGGGAAATGGCGGAGCTGCCGGGCCGCATGGCACTGCACTCCTTTCATCTGGCGTGCCTGCATCCCGTCACCAATCAGCGCCTGTCCCTTACCGCGCCGCTGCCGGAGGAACTGGCAAGATTGGTACAAGAAACAGATGAACGCGCCTGAAGATATCCCAGGCGCGTTCCTGCACTATTTCAAAACATAAACTTGCCGATGAACGCCAGCGCATAGAATATATGCCGGCTCCTCCCGCGGTCATCCTGAGGAACGCAGAGACGAAGGATCTTTAACAAGCATGAAGAACCAGATCCTTCATCTCTGCGTTCCTCCAGCCTGTGCCGGATTCATTCGTTACCGCTTCGTTACTCAAAAAGAATTCTTCTGCACTCCATGTAATAGCGCTTTTCATGGGCTTCCCCCATGGAGAAGGTCTTCCGGGGCAGCGCCCCATCCTTGCGCACGGCGGGCAGCAGCGCAGCTTTATCAAGGCCTGGCACCAGGAAGCCTACCGCGTCCTTTTGCCCGCACAGGCCGCGCAAGGCGTCATCCCCGTGGATGTAATCGATTTCCGCCTCCTGATGCCGGCTCAAATAATCATCCAGGAACTTTTGCAGCGTGCCCACCGCCAGAGAGGCATCGGGACGATGGATAAATACAGGCGTTTCCTTTCCTTCCCGCACAATGGTGACGGCATGGTCACCAGGGCCTTTTTGCATTCCGCCCAGCTCCATCCCCCTGTCACGGCAGTATTCCGCCCAATCATGCATCAATACATCCCCGTCCCCATGGAACACCACCCGGTGGATGGGATGAAAATGAAGCGCCCCATCGTGTATGTTCTCCACCTCCACCAGCGCGAACCTTGCAGGATGGCTCGCGGCAGCCTCCGGCGCAAGCGTCCTTTTCAACTGCTGCCAATGGGTTTTCGCGGTGGCCAGGGAATGGTTCCCGTCCCCCACGGCCATCAAAAGCGGGTTATCCGGAGGCAGCTTCG
>JAEWWY010000081.1 GCA_023458835.1 Bacillota bacterium | reverse complement strand
CCGGCTCAACCGCTTCATGGCTCAAAACCAATCCCCAAACATTCTTCCCTACCGGCGGACAAACCTGGACAAGGCCGCGTAATGCTCCTTCACCCGCTCCGCCGCATAGCCGATCTCCGCCTGCGTGGTATAGGGGGACAGGCTGAAGCGGATGGCGCACTCCGCGTCCCGCTGGGGGACGGCCATGGCCCTGAGCGTCTCGGACACCTTTTGCCTGCGGGAGGAGCAGGCGGAGCCCATGCTGACGTAGATGCCATCCCCGGAGAGGGCGTAAAGCATGGTTTCCGAGCGCACGGGGCGGAAGGACACATTCAATATATGGGGCCCGCAGGCGGGGCTTTCAAGCTCCGGCCCGTTGATGCCCACGCCGGGCAGGCTTTCCGCAAGAAGCCCATACAGCCGCCGCTTGAGGGCAGCCATCATTTCAGCGGCATTTTCCGGATACGTTTCCACAGCCGCCATGAGCCCCGCGATGCCCGGCGTGTTCTCCGTGCCGGAGCGCAGGCCCTTTTCCTGGCCGCCGCCAAACTCCCGGGGGCTTACCTTGTGGCCCTTTTGCATAACCAGCGCACCCACGCCCTTGGGGCCGTGGAGCTTATGGGCGCTGATGGCATAGGATTGTATGCCCAATGCCTGCATGGAAACGGGCGCGCGCAAAAAGCCCTGCACCCCGTCCACGTGAAGGGCCGCCCTGGGGCAGAGCCTGTCCCTGAGCGCCGCGATCTCTTTGAGGGGCTGTATGGCCCCTGTTTCGTTGTTCACCTGCATTACGCAGATCAAATGCACGCTTTCATCCATCAGGGCGGACAGCGCCTGCAGGTCCGCCGTGCTGTCCTTTAAGACGGGGATGCTGACAGCCGTGTGCCCCATCCGCTCCGCGGCAAGGCAGCTTTGCTTCACGGCGGGATGCTCCACCGCCGTGTACAAGACCTTCCCCGGCTTTTTGACAGCGGACAGATAGCCCAGGATGGCCAGGTTGTCGGCCTCGGTGCCCCCGGCGGTAAAAATCACCTCCCCCGCTCCGGCCTGCAAAGCTTTCATAAGCAGCGTCCGGCAATCATCCATCCGCTTCTCGGCTTGAAGGGCGGGGCCATAGGGGGAGGAGGGGTTGAAATAGCCGTCACGCATGGCATTGGCAACCGCTTCAATCACCGGCTGCGAAGGCCGCGTGGTGGCGCTATTGTCCAGATATGCTTCCATTATGCCTGATAGGCGCCCCTTTGCAGGTATTTTTTGATCAGGTCCACCATTTCCTCCGAGGGCTCCAGTATGATGACGCGCTTGTTGCCATCCTTCACAAAATAGAAGTAGTACAGTTCCGCGCCGCGGTTTAAAAACCAGTGCTCCTTTTTGATGCCCGGCATGGTGATGTAGCGCTGAAAGGAGGAGGAGGATACGGGCCCGAAGGCTTCCACGTTCTTCACCCGCATGGTGCCAAGGTTCTTGCGCTTCTGGTTGTTGAAGACCTTGGCAAAATCCATTTCCCCATTGGTGAAGGTGTACTCATAATCCGTGCGGAGCCTGTCCCGGCGGAGGAACAAAAGCACCGCGCTGCCGCCGCAGATGACGACCACGATCACGGAAAACAGGTTAAAGGATGTGAACAGCAACTGAAGCTGTATCACGGCAAAAAGCGCCATGATCACCATCATCACCGCCGAGACGAAATACAGCACCTCGTCCAGCCCTTTGTTTTTCTTGACCACGATCTCTTCCCTGAAATGATCCATTTGTTTCTCCTCCTTATGTATATACCAATAGCGCCGGAGCGGTATGATCAGAACAGAAACACCGCGGTAACGATCAGCCCCAGCAGCGCCCCGGCGAACACCTCCAGGGGCGTATGGCCGATCAGCTCCTTCAGTTCGTCCTCGGTGATGTGCTTGCCGTCTATCAGCATATCGTGCAGTATCTTGTTGATGACCGCGGCCTGGGTGCCCGTTTCCCTGCGCACGCCGGCCGCATCGTACATCACAATGATGGCAAGGGCAAAGGAAATGGCGAATTCCGCCGTATCAAAGCCCATTCTCGCCCCCACCATGGCGGTCAAGGCCACCACCAGCGCGCTGTGGGAGCTGGGCATGCCGCCGGAACCCAGCCACCTGCGCCAGTTCAGCTCGTGCTCCACCAGGTAGTAGATGGGCACCTTCAGCGCCTGGGCGATAAACCAGGATGTCATGGCGCAAAGCAATATTTGATTCCGGAATATTTCCGTGATATTGTGCAAGGAAACAACCGCCTCTTCATAAAATCCGGCTGCACTTATTGTACCCGGTGAAGCATGCTTTGCGCAAGATATGCGAGAAAGTTTCCCCTTTGTTCAAAAAGGGACAGGGAGCATACTGCCGCTTCCACGTGCAGGCGGGCATCCTCCCGGGCCTTTTCCACCCCCACACAGGCGGGCCAGGTCAGCTTTCCATGCTTTTCATCCATGCCCGTCCTTTTACCCAGCAGCTTTTCCTCGCCGGTCAGGTCCAGGATGTCATCCACGATTTGAAAGGCCACGCCCATATGAAAGCCGTAGTCCCTTACCGCGTCAAGCTCCTTTCCCGTGCCGCCGGCCAGCGTAAGCCCCGCTTCCACCGCACCGGTTAACATATCCGCCGTCTTGTGGCGGTGAATATATTCCACCAGGGAGGCTTGAGGCTTTTGCCCTTCCATGGACACATCCAGGGCTTGGCCGGCCACCATCCCCGTAACGCCGGCCCGGCGGGCAATGGCGCTTGCGGCAGACACGGCCTCCCGCGTGTTAAGCCTCACAGCCGCGCCCAGCATGACTTCATACGCCATGTTTAAAAGCCCGTCCCCCGCCAGGATGGCCATGGCCTCCCCGTACGCCTTGTGGCAGGTGGGCATGCCGCGCCTTAAATCATCGTCATCCATGGCGGGCAAATCATCGTGGATCAGGGAATAGGTGTGGATCATCTCCAGCGCCACGGCATAAGGCAGCGCCGGGGTAACATCCTCTTTCTTCAGGGCGTAGGCGGACAAAAGCATCACGGGCCGCAGCCGCTTGCCGCCGGCCATCAGGCTGTAGCGCATGGCCTGCCCCAGAAGGCCGGGGATTTCGTTTTCATCCGGCACCGTACCGCCCGGCAGGATGGCCGATGCCAGGGCGTTTTCCACCAGCGTCTGGTAGGCGACATACTTTTCTTTCACGGCGTGATCTCCGAAGCTTCCTCCACGGGCGTTTCCCCCTGAAGGCTCAGTTCCGAAAGCTTCCCCTGGGCCTTTTGCAACTGGCTTTTGAGCTTTTGGGAAAGGGCGACGCCTTCCTCATACAGGCGGAGCATGTCCTCCAGCGGCTGTCCCCCCGCCTCCATGGCCTTTACCAGCGCCTCGAACCTTTCCAGGGTCTTTTCAAAGGATTCAGCGTTATGCTTTTCACTCAAAGGGATTCCCCTCCTTTACTTCCAGGGCGCCGGCCAGCACCTGGCCGTCTGAAAATACCACCCGCAGCCTGTCGCCCGGGGATACGGCCTTCACCCCCGTCACGGGCGCGCCATCCTTGATGGCCAGGGCATAGCCCCTTTTGAGCACCTGCGCGGGGCCCAGCGCCGAAAGCTTGGCCTGCGCTGCGGCAAAGCGCGACTCCCGCGCCGCAAGACAGGCGGCGGCCGCGCTTTTCAGCCGGGAGGAAAGCAGCTCGGCCCGGCTTACCGCGGCCAGGACCTGCGCCCTGGGGTGCAGGCTTTGCAGCCTGTTGACGGCTGTAAGCAGCAGCTCCCGCCTTTGAAGCAGCGCCTTTTCCGCGCCGCCCAGAAGCCTGTGGCCCATTTCCTCCACCGTGAAAACAAGATCCGCAAGGATCGGCACCGCCATTTCCGCCGCGGCGGAAGGGGTGGAAGCGCGCACATCCGCCACAAAGTCGGCAATGGTGAAGTCCGTCTCATGGCCCACAGCGGATACCACCGGCACGGGGCTTGATGCGATGGCCCTGGCGACGATCTCCTCGTTGAAGGCCCACAGGTCCTCCATGGAGCCGCCGCCCCGGCCCACGATGATCACCGAAACGCCGGGCGTTCTGCCAAGCGCCTGAATGCCCCGGACGATATCCTGCGCGGCGCCCTCCCCTTGCACCTGCGCGGGGAACAGCACAAGTTGTATACCGGGGTGCCGCCTTAAGGAAACCTGGCATATATCCCTGATCACCGCCCCGGTGCGGGAGGTGACGATGCCCACCTTTTCAGGCAGCAGCGGCAGGGGCCGCTTGCGGGACGCGTCGAACAGCCCTTCCTTTTGCAGCTTCGCCTTCAACTGCTCAAAGCGCAGGAACAGGTCCCCCAGGCCGTCTTCCCGCATGGCCTCGGCGTAAAACTGGTACGCGCCGTCCCTGGGGTACAGGCTCACGCTGCCGGTCAATACCACCTGCAAGCCATCCCTGGGCGCAAGCCGGACGGTTTGGTTGTGCTGGCGGAACATGACGCAATTGATGCGCGCCGTATCATCCTTCAGGGAAAAGTACCAATGGCCGGAGGTATGGCGCTTGAAGTTGCTGATTTCGCCTTTCAGCTTCATGCGCTGGAGCATGGGGTCCGCCGCCAGGGTGCGGCGCACATATTCGTTCAGCTCGCCTACGGAAAAAGCGCTGTCAAACGCTTTCATGCTTTTTTCGCCGCCAGCCGGGCGCTAGCGATTTGCAGCGTATTGGCCATCAGCATGGCTACGGTCATCAGCCCCACGCCGCCGGGCACGGGGGATATGTACCCCGCCGCCTGGGATGCGGCCTCAAAATCCACATCGCCCACCACCTTGCCATCCACCCGGTTGATGCCCACGTCGATGACCAACGCGCCGGGCTTGACCATGTCGCCGGTAATGAACTTCGGCCGGCCCACCGCCGCCACCAGGATGTCGGCCCTGCGGGTGTGCGCGGCCAGGTCCCTGGTGCGGGAATGGCATACCGTGACCGTGGCATTCTCCTGCATCAGGAGCATGGCAATGGGCTTGCCCACATTGTTGCTGCGGCCCACCACCACGGCCTCCTTGCCGCTTGGGGAAACGCCGGTGGAACGGATCATTTCCATGACGCCTTTGGGCGTGCACGCCACTATGGTATCCATGCCGCCAAAAAGCCTGCCCATGTTGACCACATGGAAGCCGTCCACATCCTTTTCCGGGCGGATCAGGGACAGCGCCGCGGCCTCGTCCATATGCCCGGGCAGGGGTACCTGCACAAGGATGCCGTCGATGTTCTCATCCTCGTTGAAGCGGCGGATGAGCCCCTCCAGCTCCTGCTGGGTGGTGGTTGCAGGCAGGCGCAATACGGTGGAGGCGATGCCGGTCTCCTGGCAGGCCTTTTCCTTGTTGCGCACGTAGATTTGGCTGCCCGGGTCCTCCCCCACCAGGATCACCGCCAGGCCGGGGGTAATGCCCGCCGCCTTCAGCTCCTCCGTTTTTTGCCGGAGCTTTTCCTTGACTGCCGCAGAGAGTGCCTTCCCGTCAATCAGTTGTGCCGCCATATTGCCCGTCCTTTCCAATGCTTTTGTACTGTTCCAGCCCTAAAAGCGCCACGCCCACGGCATTGTCGCCGGAATAGGCGGGGTGGCCGAAAAAAAGCGCCATGTTGGGGCTCAGCTTGTGCATCCGCTTTTTGAGCAGCTCCCGGAACAAGGGGGAGGATGCCACGCCCCCCGCCACCAGTACGGAACGCAGCCCTGTTTTCCGCTCCGCCCCGGCGATGAGCCTTGCCGCCGTGCGGGCCAGGAAATCATACACTTCCGCCGCCGCGTCCTCCGGGGATTTCTCCCCGCTTTTGAGCCAGCCCGTTACCCTTGCCTCCGCGCCGGACAGGTGGCAATGCAGATCCCCGTCCGCCATGCTTACGGGCAGCAGGCTTTGCGACCGGCCGCGCACCGCCAGCTCCTCCAGGCGCGGGCCGCAGGGAAAGGGCAGATTCAGCATGACGCCCACCCGGTCCACCAGTTGCCCGGCATGAAGGTCCAGCGTCCCGCCCACGCATTCGATCACCGCTCCCCGGCAGCGGAGCGCCTCAGTGGTGCCGCCCGACAGGTGCACCGCCAGGAATTCAGCGGCATCCAGCCCCGAATCCAGCATGGCGGCCTTCACATGCCCCGCCTGGTGGGTAGCGGCAAAACAGGGGATGTGTAAAAGGGCGGCCAGGCCGCGCCCTTGCGCATCCCCTGCTAAAAACACGGGCATATAGGAAGCTTCCCCATCCCTGGGCTTTTGCGAAGTGCATACGGCGGCGATCTCATAGGGCGCGACAGCCCGCCCCAATTCCTCCATCAGCCCGGGCAGTTGCCGCACATGCTCAAACACCGCGTCGCTCTGCCGAAGCCCCCGCCGGCCCATGGGCACCGGCAGAAGCTTGCGCAGGCTTGCGATCACGCGCCCCGATTCGTCCACCGCCGCCACGGAGGTGGTATAACAGCTTGTATCCAGCCCGATAACGGCCTTCACTTGTGCTTTTCTGCCTCTTTCCTGCGCAGGATGGAGCCCAGCACGCCGTTGATGAAGCGGCCGCCCGCAGGATCGGAATACTTGCCCGCCAGCTCCACAGCCTCGTTGATGGCCACGCTGCCGGGCACATCCTCCCTGAACAGGATCTCATACGTTGCCAGGCGCAATATGGTCA
>JAEWWY010000080.1 GCA_023458835.1 Bacillota bacterium | reverse complement strand
AACTGTACAGATATTCATAGAGATGGCATCCGAAGGTTTCCAAAGGGCGACCGGAAAGCCCTTTGGTCGCGTCCGAAGACGCGAAATCCTTCTCGTTGAATAACCATATGCAGAATATGTGCTTAGTGCGGCAGCCCCCTTGGAGGCAATATTAATACGCGAAGAGGTAAGGCTCCCATGCAGGCGGGCAGGCCGCCACATCCTCCGCCGCAATCCGCAGCTCGCTGTATTCTTCAAAATTCCGCAGCACCAATTTTCCTGTGACCGATACCCAGGCATCTGTTTCCAAACGGTCCGCGTCCTCATATTCACAGGTAAATCCAACGGGGTACAGGTCTGCCGCGCAGCAGCTCATCAATTGGCGGACGGGGGAAAAGCATCCTTCCTCAAAGTATTCCGGATCCTTCATGACCTGGCCCATGGTGGTGATGGTAAAGCCCAGAAATGGTTCCGGGCTTTCAAAGATCTCCACCAGCCAGTGGTACGTTTCCTCCTGCGGGATGATGAGCCTCTTGTTTTCACCGTCATATCCGTTCAAGACGATGCCCTCATACGCGGAAGCTTTCATTATATACGTCTGCCCCCCCGGGGCGGAAGGCGCCGGCAGCTCCTTTGATGCGGCGCTCTGGGCAAGCCTTGGAAGGATACCCGCATCGCTGACCGACCAGGCAATGAAAAGCGCGGGTATCAGCAAAACCGTCAAATGGCTGTACTGCTTGATATGGGTACGCTCAAACAGGCTGCACAGGGCATACGCACCCAGCAGCAAAAGCACCGCGCCGGCAAAGTACAGATAGGGCACGGTCCTGGGGGTTACGTAATACATATAGGCGCCCGTCATCGGTAAAAGAAACAGTATGACGCTAAGAAGGGTAAACGCAATGCCCTCCGCCAGCATGCCGATATTCAGCTTTTTCATTGTATCCATCCCTCCAGACCCAGCAAGGACGCGGCATATACCACCGCAAGGCAAACGGCAAAGGTTACAATGGCCAGCTTGACGATGAACCGCTTGGACATATTGGCCGACATCAGTATAAGGTTTTTGATATCCATCATGGGGCCGAATACCATAAATCCCATTACCGCCCCCATGGGGAGACCGGCCCCCATGTTCTTTCCGATGACGGCATCCGATGAAGAACACAGGGAAAGCAAAAATGCCATCAGCAGCATCAGCAGCATGGACCCCAGCAATCCCAGCGAATTCAGCCTTGCCAGATCGCTGCCCAGCGCCATTTGAAACAAGGTGGAGACCGCAATGCCCATCAGCAGGTATTTGGCCACCTCAAACAGCTCATTGCGAAAATGCGCTGCAAGCTGCTTCAGCCTGGATGCGGGGCCTGCGCCGTACACCTGGCAGCACGTGCAGGTGGTTTGCGCAATCAGGCTTGTAAAAATGCTGTCCTGCCTGCGCACAAAAAACAGGCCGATGATCACCGAAGCGATGATGCCCAGCGCCACCCTTGCAAGCACAATCCTTGCGTTGCCCCCAAACGCATAATACGTGGAAAGCATCACCACCGGATTGATGACCGGCGCCGCCGTCATAAACGCCACCGCAGCCGGAAGGGGCACCCCTTTTTTCACAAGGCTGCGGAATACCGGAATGGAGGCGCAGTCGCAGATGGGCATCAGGAACCCGCCAAACACGCCGAAGAGCATGCCGCCCAACAGGTTTTTGGGGAATATGCACCTGATGAAATCCGTGGATACAAACACCTGGATCATGGAAGAAAGCAGTATGCCCAGCAGCAAAAACGGAATGGCCTGCAGCCAGGTGCCAAGAAAGACCGTAACGGAGGAGGGAATGGAAATATTCAGGAAGGAAAGCAGCCAAAATACCACGGCGCCCGCGGACACCACCGACAGTATGCGGACCGCATCCCTGACGTTGGGATAGTACAAAATGCCGTCCATCTGATCGGTTTCGTTCCAATCAAGCACATACAAGCCGCCCTGGATCTGCTTGAGGGAGCGGCGGATCAACCGAAGCTGCTTTTTGTCCGTGGAGCGGACAACACAAAGATCGCATTGGGTGAGCTGTTCCATCTGCATGCTGCCCGATTGGGAAAGCTGCTGCAGGTAATCCTGGCCGTCCGCAGCCTGGACCACCTTCTTCAGCTTGCACAAGGCATTCAGCGGCGTTGCCTGAAGGATGGACAAAAGCCGCCCCACAGGCAGCATGCCGTTCCATTCGATCCATATTTCCTCAGGCGAGGATCCGGTGATGGCCTCCGCCATGCGCGCGGCAAGCTCCGCATCCGTTTGCGCCTGCACATCCCGTATGGGGATGTACAGCGTATTTCCCGCCGGCGGTTCCAGACCCATTTCAAACTGGATCAGCAAGCTGTCCCGTTTTTCCTGCCGGCGGTCCAGGCATTGCCTGATGAAGGTGGTTTTCCCGGCGGACAGCGCGCCTGTTACCGCGTATATGGGTATTCCTTTTTTATGATTCATTTCAACCATCCTGTATAATTGCAGCACTCGCAGCCCTCGCCCATGCAGCAGCCGCAGATGCC
>JAEWWY010000079.1 GCA_023458835.1 Bacillota bacterium | reverse complement strand
TTTCAGAGGTAAATGCATACCGGCAGTTTTCGTATCAACACATGGCTTGTGCCGCATTGCGCCGGATCAACGCCTGAGCCCCTTTTTATGTCTGCGGCCTTGTGATCCGGTTGAAGGCCATCGTTTCCACCTTGAGCAGCACCAGCGCCGCCATCTCCAGGGCGGCGATATACGCCGCCTGGCCCATGCTTTGCAAAAGATACAAAGGCGTGCCCGTAGGCGCGTTGCGCAGGAAAAAGTAATTCGTTTGGAAAATGGCGTTGACGCCCGTCACCAGAAGAAGCAGGATATTTCCCCACAGAAAAACCCGGCCCAAGGCCACCGGCCTTGGCCGGGCTCCGTTTGCCATACGCAAAAAAGGTGCCAGCACGATGAGCGCGTGCAGGCTGAAAAACGCTCCCTGCATTATAAGGGGCCAGGGGCTGGGCATCACCGCCGGAAAAATCAGCGCCGCCAATGCCCCAGGCACTCCCAGGAACAGCGTGAACTCCAAAAGGCCGGCGGAATGCGTAAGGAGCATGAAGGGTGTCAGGATCCCCACAAAGCTGCACAGGTGCAGGGGGAGCACCGTACCCACCCCTGCCAGGCCCATTTTCCACAGCAAAAAGATCTGGGTGGCCATGCAGAAAATCACCAGCGCGGATACCGCTATGGAGACGGCCGTCTGCCACCGCTTTGCATGGCGGCGCTGCCCGACCTTGCGCCAGAAGCGGATGCGCCGGATGGCCAGCGCCATGGGGATGGCAAAGAACAAGAACACCGCCAGGGACATCAACGTAACCTCACG
The DNA here is from genome assembly GCA_023458835.1 of Bacillota bacterium. Taxonomy (GTDB): domain Bacteria; phylum Bacillota; class Clostridia; order Christensenellales; family Aristaeellaceae; genus JAEWAH01. Next base: position 8,469 of record JAEWWY010000079.1, on the reverse strand, counting down.
CGCCGCCCGCTTTTCCGGGGACCGTACTTAAGGCTGCCAGCGATTCTTCCATTTCCTCCAGCGTAAAGACGGGCGGAAGGCAGCTCCCCTCCCGGCACAGGTAATAGGCGGCGGGATGGCCCATGGTATCCCGCCCCTTCAGTATGCCGGGCATATCGCTTTTCGACGGCTGCATCCACCGCGCCGCGACGGAGCCAAGGGGCAGGAAGACTTTTCCCGCGGCCCTGGCAAAGGCTTCGATCTCTTTTTCCTCGCGGGCGACGCAGACGGCTTCCGCCGGCAGGTAGCAACGCTCCAGTCCCGCGATCAGCCCGAAGCAATGCCCGGAGGGCTGGCTTTGCGCCGCGCCGGCCAGCTTTTCCACGGTGCGGGTGGCGTATTCCATCCAGGCATCCTCCCCCGTAAGGCGGGAAAGCTCAAACAATACATAGGCCGCCATGGAATTGCCGCAGGGCGCGGCGCCGTCATAATGCTCCTTGGGCCGGAAGATCAGGCCCGCCTCCGCCTCGTTCATGAAAAAGTCGCCCTGCTTGTCATCAAAGAATTTGCGCACCATCAGGCGGCACAGGGTTTCGGCCTTCTGTATGTGGCCTGCGTAAAAGTCTGTCCGGTACATGGCAAGGCTTGCCCAGGCCATGGCGGCATAGTCCGAAAGCCCGCCCCGCCCGCCGGCCTTTCCATCCCGCCAGTATGCGTACAGCTCGCCCTTTTCATTGGTCAATTTAAGCTGTGCAAACGTAAGCGCCTTATGGGCGGCGGTCAAATATTCCGGCCTGTTCAGCGCATAGGCCCCTTTGCAAAGGGCGGCGATCGCAAGGCCGTTCCACTCGGTCAGCACCTTGTCGTCGGTAAAGAGCGTGCGGGTGTTTTTGCGGTATTCATACAGCTTTTGCCCAAGGGGTTTCAGGTTCTCCTCTTCCTCCTGGGAATCCGCCAGGCGGTTGAGGATGGATTTTCCCTCCAGCACCCCTTTGGCCGTTACGCCATAGAATTGGCAGAAGCGCTTTCCTTCCTCCACCCCCAGCACGTTTTCGATTTCCTCCGGCGTAAAGGTATAGTACGCCCCTTCCTCGCCGCCGGTATCCGCGTCCTGGGCGCTGTAAAAACCGCCCTCTGGGTTTGCCATCTCCCGGATGAGGTAATCCATGGTAGCGGTGGCCACCCGCCAGTACAGCGGCTTTCCCGTGATCTGGAAGGCCTCCGTATAGGCCATGGCCAGCAGCGCATTGTCATAGAGCATCTTTTCAAAATGGGGGATCAGCCATTTCCGCTCCGTGGAATAGCGGCTGAACCCGCCGCCCAGATGGTCGTATATCCCGCCCCGGTACATGCAGGCGAGCGTTTTTTCCGACATGTGCAGCGCCCGCCTGTCCTGTGCAAGCACGGCGCAGCGCAATAAAAACATCAGCACATGGGGCGTGGGAAACTTGGGTGCGCTGCCAAAACCGCCGTACTGGTCGTCAAAGCGGGCGTCCAGCTCCGTTCTCGCCTTGTGCATTAGCTCCCTGGTCATCTTGCCGCCCGCCGGGGACGGCGCTTTCAAAAACGCCTGTGCCACCTGCCGCCCGTTATCCCGGAGGGCGGCCGGGTCTTCCCGCCATTTGCGGGCAACGGTCTCCAAAATATCCACAAACCCCGGCTGGCCATACGCCGCTTTTTTGGGCAGATACGTGCCCGCGAAAAAGGGATGCTGCTCCGGCGTCATAAATACCGTCAGCGGCCAGCCGCCGGAGCCGTTCATGGCCTGGCATACCTGCATGTATACCGCGTCCACATCCGGCCGCTCCTCCCTGTCCACCTTGATGGAGATGAAGTGCTCGTTGAGCAGCCCGGCCACCTCGGCATCCTCAAAGGATTCGTGGGCCATCACATGGCACCAATGGCATGTACATCATTGGCACAGCCTAGCTGTACCCAACAGAAAGGAAGACAGGCTTGTTTTCAAGCCTTGCCTTTTCAAAGGCCTCCGCTCCCCAGGGATGCCAATCCACGGGATTGCTGGCATGCTGGATCAGATAGGGCGAAGTCTCTTTGATCAGTCTATTGGGTACTTGATGTTGATTGCGCACGGAACCACCTCCTTTTTTTATGGTTTTCCTTTTGCCTTCCTATTCTTTCCGCCCGTCATCCGCATTATGCTTTTCAGGCTTGGCGGACACATACGCTGTGCCGCCCATTTGGCCGCCTGGAAGTCATTGGGGAAAGGGGCTGCTGTCGTCATAGATGCCGCCGTATTCCTTCAGAACATTCGTCATGCCCCGGTTGGCTGCCTGAATCAGGTCCTCCTGCGTTTTGATTTCGTCTGCGTGGCTGTCTACGACCTCCCGGACCGAGGCGTGCAGAGAGTAATAATACTCCGCCGCCCGATTGTTTTTATCCAACAGGTTTTCCAGGTTTGTCTGCATGATTTCATCCCCCTTGGCATCAAGTATGCCCTGTGCCGCAAAAAGAAAACCTTGCTCCGGTATGGGTGCATTTTTTGCGATATAAAACCGCGGCCCCGTGGGGGACCGCGCAAGCATGCTTTTTTAGGAATCCTTTGGCTCTTCCGGCTGTGGGGATGGCGCCTTGACGATACCCCGGGTGGTTTGTATAACGGTGACGGCTGCGCCCGCTGCCAGCGTCAGATAATAGGTAAAAAGCCGCCACAATAAAAGCGCGGGAAATATCTGAACGGGAGGGAAAATGTTTTTCAGGTAGATCATGAAACCGCCTTCCTGGGCGCCGGAGGCGCCGGGCAAAGGCGTATAGGATGCGCTGATATATAAAAGCAGCGCCATGGTAACGATCTTTACGGTTGGCGTACCGCCAAGCCCCAGCGCATGGTACACAAAAACAGTCACCGCCATGATGGAAAGCACCTGCAGCGCATTGAGGAAAAGCTGCACCAACAGCTCCCAGGGCCGCTTGCGGATGAGCATTACGCTGGTATGGAAGGTGGCCAGGATGCCCTCCCATTTGGCGGCGGACTGAGCGGGGTCCTTGCAGATGCGCAGGAGCGTTCCAATGCGGATGAACAGCAGGATGAAGAACCGGACCATTCTTTTATTGACCACCATGAACAGGAGAAGGCAAACGGAAAAGGAGTTGAACACATAGCCCGCAATCAAAAAAACCTTGGCTCCCCATAGCTGGTCCTGCACGAAGGCAGGCTGCGCGATCCAGGCGGCTCCCCCCAGCACCAGGAGCATGAACTGAAAGCAGAAGAACTTCACCGTCAGTACGGAGGAGCCTACGCCGATGGGCACCTCCTTTTTTTTCAGATAGTAAACCTGCATGGGCTGCCCGCCGGTGGCTCCCGGCGTGATGTTGGAATAATACAGGCCCATCAGCGCTACAAACATTACATACCGGAATTTCACCGGGTATTCCTGTTTGTAGAGAAAGTAGGCCAGGGAAGCGCTTTCCAGCAGCAAAAAACATAACCAAGCCCCCAGGCAGGCCACCAGCCACCAGGGGGAGATGTTGGAGAAAGCCTGTCCGATATTCTTGAGTTCATTGTTGTTGATGCCGATGACCAATATCAGCAGCAAGGTACCCAAAATAAAGGCAATATTCAAATACCGTTTTGTGGCAGCTTTCATTTGCCCCCCTGCTAACGGTCTGAACCATTATGTAACATTGAGTATAACATATGCTTTTGAAACAGGCAAGGTATGGAACGGCTGTTTCTTCCGCTCTCTGCCATTGGCCTGCAGGGCGGTCTCATCTAAAGCTTTTTACTGAAAGAGAGGTTGCCTCCCAAAGGCCAGGAAACCGGAAAGCCCTGGCCGCCCCCGCAGGGGCAGGGTTCCGGAACCCCAAACCTTCGGGTGCGCAACTTGCTTTTCCTTTTTGTACCCTCCCTTGCCCTGATAAAAATCCGGATTCCGCCGCCCTGCCTTGGCCGGATGCCTGCCATTGACGCCATTTATATGATGCTCTATAATTGTTGCAGCAATACGTAACGCGAAAGTAGGCGTTTGCATGCAATGGAAAAAAGGAATAAACGTTCGAATCTCCGTTTTTGCGCAGCTTATCGCGACTTATTTGCTAGTGGTGCTGTTTGTTATGGTAGTGCTGTCGCCCGTATTGTCAAAGGCCATTGAACAATCCAAGCGCAGTTATCTGACCGACGCGCAATATGCCCTGGACAGCAGCAGCACGATGCTGCAGAACACATTCAAGGAAATTTACCAGTTGCCTGTAAAGCTGGATGATTACAATTATTATGTCAAGCTGAAGTCATATCATGCAGGCCGGGGGGAGTGGCCCCTGGATCTGACCGGAAGCCTTTTCCTGTCGCATAAAACATTGATCAAGCAGCTTGCCACGCTGGAATATGTGGATGAGATATTTGTATACCTGGGAAACAATGATGTGATGCTGGGCAAGCAGCGCGCGTTTATGCATGCGCCGGACTATCTGCAATTTGACCTGGTCTATGAAACCCATACGGCCGACCAGGTGCTGGCCTGGCTTCAAACCAGGGGCCGGACTGCACGCACGTTTCCGGCGGCCAAAGCCAGCGTGCACCGCGGGCCGGCGCAGCAATATCTGCTGGCCGCATTTGCCCGCCCCACGGACAGCGCGGTGGTCGGCGCGCTGCTTTCACAAAAAAACCTGCTGGAGCTCTTTGGCATAAAGAAGCTGCCGCCCGACAGCTTTTTATATATCACCGACGCCCAGGGCAAGCTGCAGTTCACTTACCAGTATGGCGGCGACCCGCTTGCCAAAAACACCCGGGAGGCTGCGGTATCGGGGCGGCAGTATTCCGTTTTGTCAACCGGTGTCCCATTGCCCATGCTCACCGTAACCCTGGGCGTCCCGGAGGGCTACTTTGCCATGCTGCAGCAGCCGCTGACCACCCTGGTGCGCGGGCTTCAGATTGCGGCGGCGATTATGGGCGTGGCGCTCAGTACGCTTTTTGCGGCGATCAATTACCTGCCGGTACGCAAGCTGGTCCGCGTGTTCAAGCAGAACAAATCCGGAATGCCGCCTTCGCACATCCGTGAATACGATGTGATCGCGCACTATATGGCCTCTTCCTCCAAAACCATCTCTGAGCTGAACCGCAGCATTGAGAACATGGAGAATACGCTTCAGGCAAACCTTTTGCTGCGCCTGCTGTACGGAACCATCAGCCCGGCGGATTCGGATGCCGCGTCCCGGCTGCTGCCGCAAACCGAGCATCCGTACCGCGTGGCCATTTTCCATGTGGAAACCGATGTGCGGCAGCAGGAAAACGACTATATCGGCTATTACATCTATCAGCAGTTGGGCCTTAAGCTGAAGGGGGAGTTCGTGCTGGGGCAGCTTAGCCCATACAGGACGGCGGCGCTCTTTGCCGATACGCCGGCGCACATGGCCGCGCTGCAGGAGGCGCACCGTGCCCTCAATCAGCATGAGCCGCTGGTATCCTGCGGCGTCAGCGAAGCGGTAACCGGGAAAAAATGTACGGGCATCGCCTTTCATCATGCACAGTTTGCGGTGTCTGTCGGGCAGGAAGGCGCGCTGGCGGTCTATGATGTTGCGCACGCGCCCTCGCCTGAACCGCCGGTGGGCCTATATGGCATGCAGCGCCTGTACGAGTATATGATGGCCTGTGACCATGAGAAGACCCGTGAACTGCTGGAGCGCATATACCGCTCCCTGTCCCACGACGACGGGCAAACCGCACAGGTGTTTTATCTGGTGCGCTTTGTGCTGGAATCGGTGGTCCGGGACGGCGGATTGCCGCTGAAGCGGCCCCTGCCTGAATATGTGAAGGCGCTGACAGACCAGGAGCTGTTTGACCTGCTGATCCGGGATGCCGATACGCTGGTCCATGCGCTTAAGGAAAAGCGGCTGGGAAGGCAAGGCGCATGGAGGGATGGGATTTGCGCATACGTGGAGGGGCATTTTTGCGATACGGATTTGTATGCGGAAACCATTGCCGAAGCGTGCGGCGTTTCCCGCAACCAGGTTTACAAGGCCATACGCGAGCAAACCGGGAGCAGCCTGAACGAACATATTGAACGGCTGCGCATGAAAAAGGCGCTGGAGCTATTGAAGGGCACCGATCAAACCGTTGCGCAGATCGCCCAGGAGTGCGGGTACAGCATGCCGAACACATTTTATAAAGTATTCAAGAAGCATTTTGGTTTTGCCCCCGGCAGCATACGGGGATAATGCCGGGGAATCGGGGCTTTTTACGGCATTTGCACCGGCGCGTGGTACAAATATCATGCGCCGGTGCAATTTTCACACCCGCTTTGAAAGCGGTATGGGCAAATATCCATGCCTTGAAGCGATCATCCAACTAGCAAAAAGCGGCGCAAGGGCCTATACTTGGGCCAGGGGGAACGGTGGGTGGCCAACTCCGTTCCGCATAGAAAAAACCATATAATGTATGGGGAGGATTGTGTCCATCATGAAAAAAATCACATCCTTGCTTGTTGCCCTTGCTCTTTTGTGCACCATGATCCCGGCCGTGCTGGCCGAGGGTGTCTCCGCCCCGGGCGAGCTGCCCATTGTTGCCCAGCCCGTCAAGCTGACGGTCGGAATCAGCCCGGATGATGGCGTGACCGACTATGATACCAACTATTACACCCAGTATATAAAAGAAAAGACCGGAATCGAACTGGAATTCTACTTCTTCCCCTCCGAGGAAAGCGAGGCCATGCAGAAGCTGGAGCTGATGGTGGCCGCCGAAGAAAAATTGCCGGATATTTTGCTGAACATGGAAGCGATGAGCGATTCCGCAAAGGCCGGCTACGGGCGCCAGGGCGTATTTCTTCCGCTGAACGATTATTTTGAAAAATACGGGTACTTCTGGAAAGAATCCTACGACAAGTATTGCACCGATGCGGAGAAGGAACTGATCTTAACCCTTAGCAAGTCGCCGGACGGCAATGTGTATGGCTTTCCCTTCTACGATGTAGACCCTACCGACGCGCAGGTGGAAACGCTGTACATCAATAAAGCCTGGTGCGAGAAGCTGGATCTGCCCATCCCCACCACCACCGACGAGCTGTACGAAGTCCTTTGCGCCTTCCGCGACAGGGACCCCAACGGAAACGGAAAGCAGGACGAAATTCCCTTGGTAGGGTATAACAGCGTGGATGTCCGGGGCGACCTGATCTTCATCCTGGCAAATTCCTATCTCTATTACAACTGGAGCAGCTATGGCCGCTTCAATGCGGACAATGGCGTTTTGAGCGCCGGCTACGTAACCGAGGAATTCCGGGAGGCCCTCCGCTACCTGCATAAGCTGTACCAGGAAAAGCTGCTTGCCCCCGTCAGCTTTACGCAGGATGCCGCCCAGTTGAAGGCCATGATGGACCTGCCCGATGGCAACGATACCGTTGTGGGCTGCGTCGCGGTGCATCCGTGGAGCGGCAGCCAGGGCTTCACCTGGACCAAGGATAACTACTCCAAGCTGAAGGAGTATGCTGCCATAGGCCCGCTGAAGGGGCCCCAGGGCATCGCCTGGTCGCCCTATCATGTGAACGGGATTGCGTTCAACAGCTTCATCACCAAGGATTGCAAGAATCCCGAGGCCGCTTTCCGCCTGATGGACTTCATGAGCAGCGAACTCACCAGCCTGATCTCCCGCCGCGGCGAACAGGGCGTGGACTGGGATTACGTGCCGGCCGATTCAGGAAAGAAATCCATGTTTGCCGGACTGGGCTACCAGCCGATCTACCAGGTCAACAACGATGTTTGGGCGCAGCCTGACCAAAACAAGATGTTTGCCGTAGAGGTGCACTTCCTGCCTGCCGGGCTGTATGCCGGCGTGACCGAGCCGGATTATACCACCGACATCGCAAAGATCCGCAACGATCTGTTCATGGATGGGTTCTACCGCCGGTACGGCCAATATCCGTCCGAAATCGTTACCACGCTGGCCTACACCGCCGAGGAGATGGAGGAGGTCAACGAAATTTCCACCATCATCAGGACCTATACCGATGAAGCCCGGGTTCTGTTCGTTACCGGTGACCTGGATCTGGACAAGGATTGGGACAGCTACATCAAAACTGTCGAATCCATGGGTCTTAACAAATGGCTCCAGGTAGCGCAGAAGGTGTACGACCGGATGCACGGAAAATAAACCTCCGCAGGCCATTGACAAACCCTTGGGAGGTATTGGAGGGCCGGAGCCCTCCGATGATAGATCGAAAATCAGCGACATGTGCGGTGATTTTCGCAGGAATTTCGGAGAAATTCCTACCTTGCCCGAGCAAACGGCCGTAAAAACCGAAGGTTTTTACAGTGCGCGAGGGAAAAAGCTCAACAAAGTGGCTTTGCCACTTTGTTGACACGCTGTGGAGTGGAAAGGGACGCCCCCTTTCCACTCCGGTTTCCTATTTGAAATTTTAGGGGGGCGGGGACGCTATGACCGTCCATGAAACGCGGCCGGCCAGGCTATCCTGGATCACCGTCTTTCGGAAGAAATGGCAGTTGCACCTGTTTATGCTGCTGCCGGTCGCCTATATCCTGATATTT
>JAEWWY010000078.1 GCA_023458835.1 Bacillota bacterium | reverse complement strand
AAGATGGTGGCCGATCCGGTCATGTTGACGAGCACCATGGGCTTTTTCACGGTAGCCAGCGCATCCAGAAGGTTCCGCTGGGATTCGGGCAGGTGCATGGTGCTTCTGTCGCCGGAGCCCAGGCCCTCCTCGCCTTCCTTATCGCCGTTGAGCCCCGTGACCACGATCACCGCGTCCGCCATTTCCGCCGCTTTGAGGGCCTCCCCAATGCGGTAATCCCCCGTTTCGCCCCAGGGCGCCTCCGCCGAGCCGCCCGTTAAGGCGCAGCCCTCCGCGAAGATTACCCGTACATTGGGAAGGGCGGCCTTTATGCCTTCCAGCACCGTATGGGTTTCCGATGGGGTGCCGGTATAGTTCCCCTTGAGGGCGTCCCTGCTGTCGGCATTGGGCCCGATGACGGCGACGGTTTGCAAATTTTCCTTTTCAGTGGCAGCATTCCTTCGTTCTTTAAAAGCACCAGCGTATCCCGCGCCATCTGCAGGCTCTTTTGATGGTGCGCATCGCAGTCATTGAGCGCATAGGGCAGGTTTGCGTAAGGCTGACCCTCCCCGGGATCGAACATGCCCAGCTTGAACCTTGCCAGGAGCAGCCTGTAGGCGGAGCCGGTGATGGTCTCCTCCGTAATGAGCCCCTGCTTCACCGCCTCGATAAGATGCGGGAAGACCCAGCCGCAGCACAGGTCACAGCCGTTGTTTACAGCCAGGGCGGCGGCTTGCGCTTCGTTTTCCACCATCTTGTGGTGCTGATATATATCCTCGATGGCCCCGCAGTCGCTGACCACGTATCCCTCAAATCCCCACTTCTCCCGCAGCGTCCTTTGAAGCAGCGCGGGGGAGGCACAGGCCGCTTCACCGTTGACGCGGTTGTAGGCGCCCATCACGGAGAAAACCCCGGCCTCCTCAACCGCCGCTTTGAAGGCGGGCAGGTAGGTTTCAGCCATATCCTTTTTGCTTGCCTTGGCATCAAACTCGTGCCGGTCGGCCTCCGGGCCGCTGTGCACGGCGAAATGCTTGGCGGTGGCGATGCACTTGAAGTATTTCGGGTCATCTCCCTGAAGCCCTTTGATGAAGCTGACACCCATGCGGGCGGTAAGGCAGGGGTCCTCCCCATAGGTCTCATGGCCCCGGCCCCACCTGGGATCCCGGAACAGGTTGATGTTTGGCGTCCACATGGTGAGGCCCTTGTAGATGCCCCTGTCCTCCTTTTCGGCGGCGGCATGGTGCTTGACCCTGGCCTCATCGCCGATGATGGAAGCGATTTCAAAAAGCTGCTTTGTGTCGAAGCTGGCGGCCATGCCGATGGGCTGCGGGAACATGGTGGCTGTGCCGGCCCTGGCCACGCCGTGAAGGCATTCGTTCCACCAGTTGTATTCGGGAATGGAAAATCGGGAAAGGGCCGAAGAAAAATAGGTCATTTGACTGACCTTTTCCTCCAGCGTCATCTGATCAACCAGGATGCGCGCGCGTTCCTCAAAGGAGAGGGTGGTGTCCTTCCAGCGGTTGTCCATAATGCCGTTCCTCCGTGCACGATTTTGATTATGTCCATTATAACCCTTGCAAGGTCAAACGGTCCAGATACGTTAAGCACCTCCTGCCTTCATGATCAAGACAGGAGGTGCTTTTTCAGTCATCTATTTTATTTGCGTCAAAAGAATTGAAATTCTCCGTTCCCGCGTCATGGCTGGGCCGGCGCAGGCGTATTATCCGGGGTGGACACAGGCAGCACATCCGCATACAGCATGTTTTGGGTCTTGACGCCCGCAACGCCGTCCGCCGTCAGGCCATAATCCTTCTGATAAGCCTTCACGGCCTTTTGCGTGCCGCCGTAATAGCCGCCGGTGACGGTGCCCGAATAGTAGCCCAGCTCCTTCAGCTTCATTTGCAGCCAGTACACATCCTCTCCCTTGGCGCCCTTGTTCAGGGTGCGGAAAGGCTGGGGCGGCGGCTGTGTGCCGTCATACACAGGGGGCGGGGTGGGCTCCGGGGTGGATTTGGGCAGCATGTTCTTGTAATTCAGCGGCGCGGGCTTCAGCGATTGGGTGAGCTCCGGGTCGGAGGCCAGCTTGTTCGTAATGGTGACCACGGTGCCCTTGACCGCGTTTTCATACAGCCACTTGGCATCATCCACCAATAGCCGGATGCAGCCGTGGGATGCCCGGTTGCCCAGTTGCCGGTAGGAACCTACCGCCAGGTCCATGGTATTCTTGGTGTTGTAGATCACGGAATGGAAGCCGATGCCGTTGGCAATGGGCAGCCAGTACTGCACATACACGTTGTATTTGGGGAACAGCGGAAAGCGGGAGCGGCCTGCGCCCAGCTTCCAACTGCCTATATCGCTGGGCGTGGCCCTGGTGCCGGTGGAGCAGATCATCTGCCTTACGATCTTCGTATACTGATTGTTTTCATCCAGGCCGTAAGCGGTGACCACCTGATTGGTCACATCCACGGTGATGGCATAGGGCACGGGCGTGGGGGCGGGGGTAGGCCTGGGCGTTGCGCCGGCCTCCAGGGTCTCGTGGTTGTTGAAGACCATGTTCCAGGTTTTTTCACCCGTCACGCCGTCCGCCGGAAGGCCGTTGGTCTTCTGAAAGGCGATCACGGCTTCCCTTGTCTCATTCGAGTAGGTGCCGGTGATTTCATCCATGTAATACCCAAGCTCAAAAAGTTCGGCCTGCAAAAGCGCCACGTTTTCGCCGGTGGAACCCTTTTTCAACTGCTTGGTATAGGCGATTGTGGGCGCCGGAGTGGATACAGCCTCCCCGGCCGGCGGGGTGGCGGTGACGGCCTGCGGGCTGAATGTCGGAACAAGCGTGGCAGATACGGCGGCGGACGGCACGGGCGAAGGTGTTTGAATGGGGGCCGTTGCTGTTTTGGACAGCGCACGGCCTGCGTCATACAGCAGCTCCTGCGTATGCACATCCGCCTTTCCGGTAACTTCCAGGCCATTTTTCCGCTGGAAATCCGATATGGCATAATGGGAACCATCCAGATAATTCCCGCTGATTTTTCCGCTGTAATATTCAAGCGCCAAGAGGCGGCTTTGCAGCGCCTTTACATCATCCCCGGAGTCGCCCTTTTCCAGAGGACGGTACTTGGCCTCAAATAATATGGTTTGCGTCTGGGAATCGGCAATGCCGTCGGCTTCCAGGCCAAAATCGCGCTGGAAAGCCCGCACGGCCTCATATGTGCTTTCCTTGAACAGGCCGTCGGTATCACCGCTGAAGTAATACAGCTCGGCCAGCCGCTTTTGCAAACGGGTGACCTGTTCCCCGCTGTCACCGATAAGCAGCGCCTGCACCGTAAGCGGCGCCTGCGTGGCTACCGTATTGCCTTCGGCCAGCGCATAAACCATACCCAACAACAGAACACCGATCAACATCCATACAGTGAATCTTTTCATGGCGCACCTCAGCTAAAAGATCATAAGGATAGTGGCTATCTCAATAATGAAACGCATCATGCCTGCGATTGGTTCCCTTGATGCTATTTGGAATTGTTGCCACCTTTGTTATGCCCAATGGTTGGCAGGATTTGCGCTGTTTTGCCTGCCAATTAATTGATGTGCTGGCGCATGCGCCCCTGCAATGGATGCATCCGGTTCCTTATGAAACTTGTGGTTCCCGCCCTGGGGCGGCGGATTATGAATGTATGGAAAAACGGATGGCCTTACAACGCAAGGCCATCCGCTTCCCGCTATCCCTGGTGCGGTTCCAATGCTCTCAGCTCGTTTCACATCGGATGCAATCAGCAGCAGCAGGGTTCCGGGCACCAATATTCGCAGGGCTCCTGGCAGCAAAACTCCCAGGGCCACGCCCATAAGCAATCACATGGATCAAAACAGGCTTCTTCACAGGATTCCAGGCCCTGATCCTCACAGGGATCATCACAAGGGAAGCAGCATGAGGCCTGGGGATAGGCGTAGCCACTGTAATACTCATCCATAACGGTTTCCTCCATACGCAAAATGGGGCCCGTATTAAGCTTATGCCTATGGATAAGGTGTGGTGTGGCATGCCCGTCCGGCAGGCGCGCGCATACCGGCAAACAGCCCTTTAGGCGGATTGCAGCTTCCGCTTTTCCTGGCGCTTCTGCCACATTGTCCAAAGGGGACCGGCGATGCAGATGGTGGAATAGCAGCCGCTGATCGCGCCAATGGCCATGGGCAGCGCAAAGCTCTTGATCGATTCGATCCCGCCGGCAAACGCAAATCCGTACACCAGCGCCACGCTTACAAATACCGCGGCATTGGTGTTGATGGAGCGGGTCAGGGATTGGGTGATGGACTTGTTGACAAGCTGTTCCACCGGAAGGTCCTTGTCGATCCCGGCATTTTCGCGGATGCGGTCGTAGATCACGATGGTATCGTTGATGGAATAACCCAGTATCGTGAGCGCCACGGCCACAAACGAATCACCGATGGGGATTTTGAACAGGACGCAGACGAAAAACACCACCAACAGGTCATGAAGCAGCGATACCAGGGCCATCACACCGGCGGACAAGCCGTGTATCCTGCGGAACCTGAGCCAAACGTACAACACGATCAGAATGGAGGAGAGCACGATGGCAATAATGCCGTTTTGCAGGAACTTGCGGCCAAAGAACGGCTCCACCATGGAGCTTTCGGAAGCCACCAGGTTCGAGTCGGGATATTGCGCTTTCAGTGCTTCATCCAGCGCTTGCTGCGCAGAAGCGTCCAGCCCGTATTCGCCGGCAAGGTTGAAGACCAGATAGGTTTTTTCGGTAGCCAAATCCTCGGTGGTCTGCGTCTGCACCAGCCGCCCGAGCTTTTCCGATACGAAGGAGCCCGCCGCATCGGCATCGATGGCCCCGGTATACTCGTACTTGATAATCGCGCCGCCCTTGAATTGGATATCCAACTGTACGCCGTTTACCAGAAGGCCGATGATCCCGATCAAAATGATCAGCCCCGATATGGCAAAGAAAATGGAGCGCTTTTCATAAAAACGGATCATGCGTTTGCCCCCCTTTTCATATAGAATTTCTGATCGCGGAAGACCTTGAATCTGCTGAGCGACCGGATCATCAGCCGGGACGCGGTCACGCCGGCCAGGAAGTTCAAAATAACGCCGGTCAACAGCGAATAGGCAAAGGACAAAAGTGCGCCGGAGCCGAAAATCATCAGGATGATGGCTACGATCATCACGGTGATGTTGCCGTCAAACACCGAGGAGAAAGCGTTTTTGAAGCCGGCCGAAATCGCCGCATTCAGGGGCCTGCCGTTTCTCATTTCCTCCCGGATGCGTTCGGAGATGATGATGTTGGCATCAACGCCCATGCCGATGGACAGGATCACAGCCGCGATGCCGGGCAGAGTCAGCGTGATCTGCGGAATGGAGAGCGCCAGAATCTGCCCCGTCACCTGCATAAGCAGCGCAAAGCAGGCCACAAGCCCGGGCAGCCTGTAATACAGAATCAAGAATAGGCAGATGATGGCAAACGCCACTATACCGGCTTGCACCATTACCTCCATCGCACCGCCGCCCAGCGTGGGGCTGATGGTGGAATGGTTGCGGGATGTAAGGGAGAAGGGCAGTGAACCGGCAGCGATTTTGTTGGCCAAGGACTGGGCTTCTTCCGCCCCGCCGATACGGTTGATCATCGCCCTGCCATCCAAAATGGGCTCTTCTACCGTGGGGGAGGAGATCTTCACATCGTCCATGTAAATCGTGATCGGTTTTCCCACCAGGCGCGTGGTGGCATCGGCGAACAGCTTCTTCCCTTCCTCGTCAAAGGCCAGGCTGACAATATAGGAGAAGGAGTTTTGATCGTAGTCCGGTACGCTCCTTGTGACATGGGAGCCGTCCAGCACAACCTTGCCGTCCGGGTCTACAAAGGTCAGCTTGGCCGTTTCCCCAAGCTCGGCGATGGCCCTTTCCGGATCGAAGTTCTCCTCATCCGACTTCCAGGGGAAACGTACAATGACATGGCCATTTTGATGGTCGGTGGTCACATCACGGTCCAGTATGTTCAGCTTGTCCAGGCGGTTTTCAATGGTTACCCGCGCCGCTTCCAGATCGGCGGCGGTAGGCACTATGCTCGTATCCTTCGGTTCGAATACGGCATCCACGCCGCCCCGGATATCAATGCCGAAACGGATATCCGGAGCTCCCTTGATGGTGAAGCTGTTGTCATCCCCCAGGGGGATATGAACGCCGAAAATGGCCACATAGCTCATCAGCAGAATGAAGATGGCCACGGCGAAAAAGACGGATTTTTTGTCCTTCATATGATCTTCCTTTCATGCGGCCTGAAGACCGCACCTATTGTTCACATGGTATGCTGCATCGCAACGCTTCCCGGCCGCCGCGGGAAAGGCCGGGGGAGCCTGGCTGCCCAGCGGCATAAAAAACAGGCGGAAGGGAATATGCCGAAGCTTTGTAAACGGCAGATTCCGCCATACCACCAGAATGGCCAGCAATCCTGCGGCATAAAGGTCTATGATGAAGAAATGGGGAATGCGGGAGGGAACGGGCCGGCGGGCCGCGTCATTTGTTAACATGAATCTGTTAAGCAGGGTCGTCGTTTCCAATTCAAGCATCATCCGGTCATTGGCAGACGGATCATCCAGATGAAAGGAAAAAGGCGCATTCTCCTGACCGGCAGGCGGTATTTCCTGCCGGCCAAATAAAACGCCGGTCCCAAGGCTTAATAACAACATGACTGCGATGACCAAGACCGTATAGCGCATCATTTTGAATCTGCCGCTCCTGTCCGCGGTGAATTTGCAATGGAAAATACATTGGAATAGGCTGCCGGTCTGTTTTGACGTCTGTCAGGACAGCGGCGCCTTTTGTTTTTTTAGCGGCGTTTTCATCTTGTAGGATATTCTTTTATCAGGTGTTTGCGCACGCTTCCACTTGCGGGCAACCTTGGCTTTTTTCTTGGGAAGAGCCTGCTCGGGCGGGCTGGCGGGACTTTGCTGCAAGGCTTGCTGCCGCCGCTTGTCCCGATAGAATCCGTAGGTGCTCTGAAGAAAGGTGGCGCAGGCGCCGGCGATCAAATTCAGGTAGAATGTAAAAAAGCGCCAGATCAGCATCCCTGTGAAAATTCTGTCATCCGGGAAAATGTTTTTAAAATACAGAAGGAAGCCCCCCTCCTGGGCGCCGGAGCCGCCGGGGAGGGGCGTATAGGCGGCGCTGATATTCAGCAGCAGCGCCATGGTGATCTGTTTGCCTATGCTTGTTCCCGAAAGCCCGAATGCAAAATAGACGCATACCGTCATGGCCATCAGCGCAAACACCTGAAGCCCCGCCAGTAAAAGCTGCACCAGCAACTCCTTGGGCCGGTTGCGGATGAGATCAACGCTGGCATGAAAAGAGGAAAGGACGCCTTCCCATTTCAGAATGGATTGATGAACGTCCTTGCACAGGTGAAGCTTGTGACCGATCTTGATAAAGCCATACAGAAAAAACCGGACCACGCGCTTGCTTACGGCCATGAGCAGAACGAGCGTCACCGATATGGAATTGAAAACATATCCGGCCACAAGGATCCAGCGGATTCCTATCAACTGCATGGTCACATACGCGCCATAAAGGGTCCAGGCCACCGCGCCGAAAATCAGCAGCATAAACTGAAAGCAGAAGAACTTGACGGCCAGCGCGGATGTGCTGATCCCGATGGGGACGTTCCTCTTCTTAAGGTAATAGACCTGCATAGGCTGACCGCCGGAAGCCCCGGGGGTGATGTCGGCATAATACAGCCCCATGATCGCAATAAACACCGCATACTTGAGCGTAACGGGGTGCTGCTGCTTGCGCAGGAAATAGTAAACCGTCAGCGAATCCAGAAGGACGTAAATGCCATAGACCGCCACGCAGGAAAGCATCCATCTGAAAGAAAGCGTTGTTAACGCCTGCCACATGTTTGATAGCTCGTTATTGCCAATGCCAAATCCCAGGATGATCAACAGTGTTCCCAGGATGAAAATCATATTGATATGTCTGCGCAGAAACTCTTTCACACTACACCCCTTCCCCGAATGAACCTTGCCCAAAGCATATGATCCAATGCGGAACATTCCGCAATTCATCTCTGCGACATCATATCATTGCATAAAATAAATGTCAATTTTCTTGTTACACTTGCTTTCTGCCGTATGCCGCCCATGCCGCTGCCTTGCTGCCGATGATGTGATCCCGATCCATTGATATCAGTAAAATGGGTCTTGACTTGAAGTAAACTCCAGGTGTTATGCTTTTGATACAGGGCCCTTTTCGCATGCGTATCCGCCGGGGAGGGCATTGCCGGGCCGCAACAGGAAGCAGCCGGCCCATGGCCGGATTCCGCACGATACCGGGAGGGAGGTCAAATCATGCCTTCAAGGTCGCCAAAGCGCCTGATCGCCTGTTTCTCCAGGGAGGGCGCCAACTATGTGAACGGCAGGATCGTCCATCTGCCTGTGGGCAACACGCAAATGGCGGCAGAGATGATCCGCTCCATCCTTCCATGCGATTTTTTCCGCATCCAAACCGTTTCCGCCTATCCGACGGCGTATGAACAGGCTGCGAGGGTAGCCCAGGAGGAGCTTCGCAAAGGCGTGCGGCCCGAGATTTTGGACCGTGTTCAGGATATGCCCGGGTACGGGACGATCCTTCTTTTGTACCCCAACTGGTGGGGCACAATGCCCATGCCCGTGTATACATTCCTTGAACAATATGATTTCGCCGGGAAAACCATTCTTCCCTTCTGCACCCATGAAGGGAGCGGGCTTTCCCGCAGTGAAACGGAAATCAAGCGGCTTTGCCCCAAGGCGAATGTGAGAGAGGGGCTGGCCGTACGCGGCGGCAGCGTAGGCGGCGCGAAACCCGAAATCATAAAATGGCTGGAAAAGAACGGCCTGATCTGATTTTGACAGAAGTAGGAAAGGATTGCATATGATCTACAAGCCGTTTCAGGAACTGCAGCTATCCACGCTGGGCATGGGCAACATGCGCCTGCCCACCGTACAGAACAAGCGGGAGGCCATTGATGAGGAAAAGGCCCGGCAGATCATTGCGTATGCCTATGAGCACGGGGTAAATTATTTCGATACGGCCTACCGCTACCATGGCGGCGCCTCCGAAGCCTTTGTGGGTAAGGTACTCAGGCAATATCCGCGCAAGAGCTGGTATCTGGCCTCCAAGATGCCGGGGCATATGATGCAGGCGAGGAACGGAAAAATCGTTCCGGTCGGTTATCTGCAAGGCGAGAGCATCCTTTCCATCGCCGCCATTTTCGAGGAGCAGCTAGAAAAATGCGGCGTGGATTACTTTGACTTTTACCTGTTGCACAACCTTTGCGAGACTTCCCTGGGCTTTTATACGGATGAGGATATCGGCGTGGTGGAATACCTGCTGGAACAAAAAAGGGCAGGGCGCATCCGCCATCTGGGCTTTTCAGCCCATGGCCGGGCTGATACCATCGAGCGCTTTTTGAACTGGAAGGACTGCTTTGAATTCGTTCAGATACAGCTCAATTATATGGATTGGTTCCTGCAGGACGCCAAGCGGAAATACGAGGTGGTCACGGCCCGCGGCATCCCCGTCATCGTGATGGAGCCCGTAAGAGGCGGGCGGCTTCAATCCCTTTCCCCCGAAGCGGACGCGCTTTTGAAAGAGGCCCGCCCGCAGGATTCCATCGTATCCTGGGCGTTCCGCTTTTTGCAATCCTTGCCCAATGTGCAGGTGGTGTTAAGCGGCATGTCTGCCATGGAGCAGATCGAGGAAAACGTGGGGCTGTTTTCCAAGCCTGACCCGCTTTCGGATGCGGAAAAAGAGCTTCTTTTCAAGGCGATGGCTGACATCGTGCGCCTTGTTCCCTGCACGGCCTGCCGGTACTGCTGCGAAGGCTGCCCCCAGGGGCTTGATATCCCCAAGCTGATCTCCATGTACAATGAAGCCAGCAATGAAGCTGCCGGCTCCATGCGGTTTACGCTGGATGCCATGAAGAAGGAAGAACTGCCCTCGGCATGCCTTGCCTGCGGCGCCTGCACACAGCTTTGCCCGCAGGGGATCGACGTGCCCGGCGTGATGAAGCGCTACGCGCAGCTTCTGGGCTGAGCGCCGGCCGGCTTTCATCGCTTTTTCTTTTCAGAACATTCACACACATTGCCTTGACATTGAAAAATTAGATACTTATAATAACAATTGACGCCATCTAGAATCATTTTTCTTCTATCTTGGCAGTTAATTTGCATAATGGAGCGAAAATATGATTAGATGTATCGTAGACAGCACCTGTGACCTGCCGGAAGATACGATGGAAAGGTATGGCATGCTTATGGTGCCGTTGCATGTGCTCTTAAATGGAAATGATTATCGCGACAAGGTCGAAATCACCGCGGATGAGGTTTTTTCCGCCATGCGCCAGGGCCAGGTGCCCAAAACCTCCCAGGTTGGCCCCGATGATGTAAGCAATGTCTTTCAGTCCTGCTGCGACAGGGGAGAGGACTTTATCTACATTGCCTTCTCCTCCGCGCTTTCGGGCACATACCAGTTGGCAAAGGTCATCCTCGCGGAATTCCAGCAAAAGTATCCCGGCCTCCGCATGCAGGTTGTCGATTCAAAGGCCGGTTCCGTGGCTGTCGGGCTCATCGCCCTGCAGGCCGTTCAACTGATAGAGGCGGGATACGCCTTTGACGAGGTGGTGGAGCGCATCACCTTTATGGCCGACCATGTGGAGCATGTGTTTACCATCGCGGATATCGGCTGGTTGGTCAAGGGCGGAAGGATCAGCAAGCTTCAGGGCATGCTGGGCTCCATTTTGGAGGTTAAGCCTATTCTTGAAGTGAAAAACGGGATCATCGGCGTCATCAAGAAAGCGCGGGGCAGCCAAAAAGCGCTGGCTATGATGGTGGATACGCTGATCGAAAGGGTCACCGCTTTCCCCGGCCAGATCATCGGCATCGCCCATTCCGACAACCTGCCCGGTGTGGAAAGAATCAAGGCCATGCTGACCGAAAAAATGGGGGCCACCACTTTTATCATCAGCAAAATCGGCAGCGTGCTGGGCAGCCATATCGGCATCGGCGGCCTGGGCCTGTTCTTTTTCAATCAAAGGCCGGAACCGTACTTCCATACGGGCGTGTGAGGGCAGGATAGAAAATGTGCGGGAAGAGGGAGTCTGGATAGGGCCCTTCTTCCCGCAAAATGTATCCAAAGGAATCAAGCATAGGCTGCGCTCATAGTATGAATAGAAGTTTTCCGGGTAGGGCCGCGGAGAGGGAGATTTTATATAAAGCTCCCTCTCCGCCTGCTTCACGCATACGTCTTCCCTTGACACCCGCTTAGTCCATGGTATACTGTTTCATGCATTCATACATGCAAGGAGTTATTTCATGCGGTCACTTGGCAGGCTGATCACGTTTCTTGGCATCGTATCGCTGCTGGCGGGCGGCTATGGCTTTGCCATCATGCATACCTCCTATGCGCCGGGGCTGACGGGCTGGGTGGCGGAAGCCTACATGCACATCGGCGGCCTGGACTACAGCCTGCGCCATCCGGAATTCCTGATGCGTGGTTTGCAGGCCTTCACGATCACCTACCGCATGGGGCTGGCCCTGGGCGGTTTTGGCGGTACCATCGTGGGCACGCTGCTTATGAAACGCTGAGAAGGATTGGCGGCCAATATAAAGCGCGGAAGAAACCTCTTGACTTTTTTCCATCTCCATGATATCATTCCCTTGCAAAATTGAATACCTTATCCAGAGTGGTGGAGGGACGGGCCCGATGAAACCCGGCAACCGGCTGTAGCTTGGTGCCAAATCCCGCAGCGCGGCACGCCGTAAGGCAGCGTTGGCAGATAAGGAAGATCAAACTGATCAAAACCGCCTGCTTGTGCCGAGCAGGCGTTTTTCAATTGCAGAAGGAGAAGAAGCCATGCGTCAATTGTTCACTTCCGAATCCGTTACCGAGGGCCATCCCGACAAAATGTGCGACCAGATTTCCGATGCGGTGCTGGACGCCATCCTGGAAAAGGACCCCATGGCCAGGGTCGCCTGCGAAACCTGCGCCACCACCGGCATGGTGATGGTGATGGGCGAAATTACTACCAGCACCTACGTATCCATTGACGATATCGCAAGAAAGGTCATTCTGGACATCGGCTACCAAAGCTCCGACCTGTGCTTTGACGGAAAAAGCTGCGCGGTTTTGACCGCCGTGCACGAGCAGTCCCCCGATATCGCCATGGGCGTGGACAATGCCCTGGAAACCAGGAACGGCGCCTCCCAGCACGACACAGGCGCCGGGGACCAGGGCATGATGTTCGGCTTTGCCTGCGATGAAACGCCGGAGATGATGCCCATGCCCATCGCTCTGGCCCACCGGCTCACCCGCAAAATGGCGGCGCTGCGCAAGGATGGCACGCTTCCCTGGATGCGCCCCGACGGCAAATCCCAGGTGACAGTGGCCTATGAGGACTCAAGGCCCGTCCATGTGGACGCGGTGGTCATCTCCACCCAGCACAGCCCGGAGGTTCCTCTGGATGTAATCCGCGCGGAAATCATTGAAAAGATCATCAAATCGGAAATTCCCGCAAATCTCATGGACGGTGCGACGAAAATTTTTGTGAACCCCACCGGACGGTTCGTGCTGGGCGGCCCTGCCGGCGACAGTGGGCTTACCGGCCGCAAGATCGTGGTGGATACATACGGCGGCTATACCCGCCATGGCGGCGGTGCTTTCAGCGGCAAGGACCCCACCAAGGTGGACCGTTCCGCCGCATACGCCTGCCGCCATGCCGCCAAGAATGCGGTGGCGGCGGGCCTGGCCAGAAAGTGCGAAATCCAGGTGGCTTACGCCATCGGCGTGGCGCATCCCGTGAGCCTGTTCGTGGATACCATGGGCACCGGCATTATGCCGGATGAGGACCTGGCAAAGCTGATTGAAAAGGTCTTTGACTTCAGGCCCAATGCCATCATCAAAAGGCTGGACCTGAGAAGGCCCCTGTACCGGGCCGTCGCGGCATACGGGCATTTTGGAAGGACCGATCTGGACCTGCCGTGGGAGAAAACCGATATGGTGGATGAGTTGAAGGCGGCTGTAGGGAAGTAGCCTTTTGCAAGCCCATGGTTCGAAAATCAATATGCTAAAAAAGCGAGGCCGCATCTGTATGG
Source organism: Bacillota bacterium (assembly GCA_023458835.1). Classification (GTDB taxonomy): domain Bacteria; phylum Bacillota; class Clostridia; order Christensenellales; family Aristaeellaceae; genus JAEWAH01. Next base: position 5,648 of record JAEWWY010000078.1, on the reverse strand, counting down.
CTGCGGCCTTGCTTTTTACATCCTTGCGGTTACTTTATTGGAAAATACAGAGCGATGCGGCCGGTGTTCCCAGGCTCCGGATAGTATTCCTGTACAGCGCCTGCCAATGTGTAATGGTTGCTTGGGAAAAACTCCTTCAGGATATAGCGGAATGTATCGCCGTATTGGCTTTGAGAACAAGTGGCAACAACATAGGTAAAGGCGGGAATCGTCCATTTCGTCCACCCGGCAGGGGGAGAGGCCCCATCCAAAGCCTCACAGCCGGCCAAGTATTTCCCCTGCTGATCCCAGGGTTTGAATGTGTTGCCGATGTCGCTCATCGCTCCCCATATGCCGGCGATCCTTCCGGCATCATCCTGCTTGGCAAGGCTTGCTATTTCAGCAAAATGGGTATTGGCATCCATCCACAGAGGCGGAATCCATTGCTGGGAGCTTTCCGCCGGGCCCTGACCTTCCTTGCCGATCACTGAAAACGATTGCTTGCTGACAACCTGTATATCCATACGCATCTCTCCTTTTCCATATATCATAGCACATCAAACTGAACGGCAGTATGTCATATTTCCCAAAAGCAGTTACTGGATAAGAAGCGCGCAGGGGAGGACAGAAGAACGCAAGATTTCCCTTCCCCTATCCCAACGCACGCCTTTCTGCTATAATCTGGCTATGCAATCATCGCAAAGCAACCTTTACAGAAAGGATGATGATATATCATGAACGCGCCTATCCGTTTTGGCATCCTGGGCTATGCCCGCATTGCCAGGCTCCACCTGATCCCCGCCATGCTGGAGGCGAAAAACGCCATTCCTTACGCCATCGCTTCCACAAATCCGGAAAAGCTCAAACAGGCCCAGGCCGATTTCAGCTTCCCCAAAGCCTACGGTGATTACGATTCCCTGCTCGCCGACCCCGATGTGGATGCCGTATACATCCCCCTGCCCAACAGCCTGCACAAGGAATGGACCATCAAAGCCGCCAGGGCCGGGAAGCATGTGCTGTGCGAAAAGCCTATGGCATTGACCGAAGCCGGCTGCCTGGAAATGATCGCCGCGTGTAAAGAGAGCGGCGTAAAGCTGATGGAAGCCTTCATGTACAGGTTCACCCCAAGGATCGCAAAGCTCAACGAGCTGATCGACTCCGGCGTCCTTGGCGAGGTGAGGCATATAAATTCCACGTTCCGCTTTGTGCTTGCCAATCCGGCCAGCATCAAGCTGGACCCATCCCTGGGCGGCGGAAGCCTCTGGGATGTAGGCTGCTACCCCGTGAACCTCATCGGCATGATCGTAAAGGATGAGCCCGTTTCCGTCTGCGCCCTGAAAGCAGACCGGCAGAACATTGATTTTGCGCTCAGCGCGGTGCTCAAATACAGAAGCGGCATTCTGTGCACCGTGAATTCCGGATTTGATTCCCAGTCCGCGATGCTTACCGAGATCAATGGCACGGAGGGCACCATTGTTATGCGGGAATCCTTCGACCAGACGGATACCCCCCTCCTGCTGATCAAAGGCGGCGCTGCCACGGAGATTCCCGTCGCCCCCTGCAAGCGGTACGTGCTGGAGGTCGAGGATTTTTCCGATGCGGTGCTGAACAACCGGGAGCCCTTCTTTCCGCTTTCCGAAACGGTGCGCAACATCCGCCTGATCAACAGGATTCTGGAAGCGGCCCGGTGACCCGGTTTTATTTTGAAAGGAGTATCCGCGATGCAAGACGGGAAAGCAGCCGCCCAGACGATGGCGGAAATCATCCGAAAACAGGAAGCGGAGCTTATATTCAGCCATTTTGATGGCGATACAGCCTGGGCTGTCGGCCAATGCCTGCGCAAGCATGCCCTGAACCTTGGCGGCAGCGTATCCATCGACATCACGGTAAGCGGCCTGCAATTGTTTCACAGCATTGCCGGGCAGCCCGCACCCAACAATGACAACTGGGTCCGCCGCAAGAGGAACACCGTGATGGAATTCTGGAAAAGCTCCCTCCTGGTGGCCCAGGAGATGAAGGCCTCCGGCAGAACGCTTGCGGAATACGGGCTGCCGGAAAAAGACCTTGCGCTGTCGGGCGGCAGCTTTCCCATCCGCATCAAAAACCTGGGTGTCGTGGGCGCAATTACTGTCTCCGGCCTTCCCCAAACCCACGATCATCAGTTGATCGTCGATACCCTGTCGGAATATATGGGCATCAAAACGGAATCGGTGCTGAAGTAACCAAATCCATCGCCCGTTTCATGCGGGGAAAGGAGCCGGAATGCCAATGAAACGCCTGATCGCCTGCTTGTTTGCCGCTGTCCTTGCCTGCCTTTTTGTTCCCGCCCTGGGGGAGGCGCCCATAACCGCTGAGGAATTGTACGCGCTCCATCCGGTGCCGGAGGCGGGGCTTGCCTCTGAGCCGGGTGACGAGCCGCTTTTGAAGCTGGTGAACAAAAAAAACAAGCTGCCCTGGGATTATGTGCCCGAGCTTGTGATCCCTGACGTGCAGGCAAAAAAGAATGTCAAGATCGAGCTTGTGCCCGAGGCCGCCAAGGCGCTGGAGGATTTGTTTGCAGCCGCGCAGGAGGAGGGGCTTGCGCTGGTAGCCATTTCAGGCTACCGGTCCTACGCCACGCAAAAAGCCATCTATCAGCGGTCGGTGGAGAAGAACGGCAAATCCTATGCTGACCTGGCCTCCGCCCAGGCGGGCAAGAGCGAACACCAATTAGGCCTGGCAGTGGACGTTTCCTGCGCCGCCATCAAGCTGAACCTGAACAAATCCTTTGCCAATACCAAGGAAGGCAAGTGGCTGTACGGGCATTGCGCGGAGTTTGGCTTCATTATCCGCTACAAGACGGAGTGGGCGAAAATTACCGGCTACAAGGGCGAGCCCTGGCACATCCGCTATGTGGGCAGGGAGCATGCGGAATATATCACCAAGCTCAACGTGCCCTTTGATACGTATATGGCCTACCTGCAAATGGTTTGGGAAAGCGGGGAGCGCTAGACCGGCGTGCATCTTCATGGGGTAGGTGACCGGCCAACCCATGGGCAGGCCGATGGAAAGGCATCGTAGCAGGGGCGGGCGATTGATAATCGCCCCTACGGCGTGCTTTATTTGTTGGCTTCATTGCGGGAGTGAACAAGACCCGGAGGAAGGGCCAATTTCCTCTTTGCGGCGTGGGCGGGCGATTTGACCGCGCTGGCGAAGCAAGCGCTTCAAAACGAACTTAATCCTCCAGTTCAATCATTTTTAACTTTTGGTCCAATTCCTTCAGGAACTGGACCACGGAAAGCTGGCCATCCTGAAAGCGGTTGTAGAACAGGTCTACAAGTTCCTTGTTGGCGTTCATGCCGAATATGGGGTCGGGCTTTTGCAGCATGAAATAGGGGTCCAACGCCCGGAAGGTGGCGATACTTTTTTCTGAGATCAGCCACTCAAAACGCTTTCGCTGATCAAGTTCCTGCTGCAGGGAATCGAGTCTGTCCTGGATATTGCGCTTATCTTCCGCCTTGGCATTCTTCAAGGCTTCTTCGGCCTCGCTGATTGCTTTTTCAAACCATTGTGCATCTGTATGAAAGCTGGGATCGCGTACAGGATCGTTTTCTCCCGGCATAAGATCGAAACGGTGAATGTCGAACAGGTTATCTGCCATAAATTCCACAAATTTCAAGGCTGTATCGTAGTTCCGGGTATAGGGGTTGATCAAAAGCGCCTGCACCTCGGCCAGCACCACCGGCGGCTCCTCCTCAGACAGGCCCAAAGGCATGTACGAGAAAAAATCACTATAGGTGGCTCCGGTGCTTGCGCCGTGCCACATTCCAAACAGTTGCTTCGGCCAATCATCGAGAGTCTCATAATCCTTGGAAGTTGATTCCGGCGCAAGCGCGTTGATGACAGAAAAATCAATGGCCACCAGCTTTTCAAGCAGCGCCTTCATCTCCGGCGTATCACAGGTGACAGGTTCACCTTTGCGCCGGCAGGCATACATCCATTCCTCAACGATCGACTGGGCGACGAGCCGCTTGTACAGCTTCGGTTCCGCATTCATTTCGAAAAGACCTATGGAAGGGTATTGCTCCGCGTACTCCTCGCCCCATCTTATGAAAAAATCCAGCAGCTCGCCATAGGTTTTGGGTACATCCTTTTCGGTAAGGCCTACCGCCTCAAAAGCTTTGGGGTTGTATGCATATACTCTGTTATCGGTGTAAAACGGCAAAGCTACAATCTTCCCGTCGCGCATAAGCTCATCCTTGATAAAGGGGTACATGGCGCTTACGGTGCTTTTGATGATCCCGCTGTCCTCAAGGCTTGCGAAATATCCTTTCCTGTACAGGGAATCCAAGTTGTAGTTGCGAAGGTAAAGCGAGTATACATCGGCGGCGCTGTCCTCTCCCATCATGTGCATCACCAGGTCCATGGTGGATTCGGGATAAACGTCCATAAACGAAAACGTGACGTTTGGGTTCGCGGCGCTGAAATCCTCCATAGGCAGCTCCCAGGTTTGCCCCGCGATCTTCAGGGGCTGCGCCGCCAGGTTCGCCGGATCGGTGGAATATATCCGCACGCCGTCCGCATAGGGGAAAGCCAGATGCCCGCCGGCAAGCAGCGCCCCGTCCGACACCGGGCTCAAAATGGGCATGCGGGATACCGTTTCCGGCTTCTGAAAGGCGTGGCTTGCGTAGATCTCGCCCTTGCGCGTGAGATATATGGTATCGGCGGCCGGATCGTACTGCAGCCCCCGGAAATCACCGGTGAGCTGAAGCTTCTCTTCCAGGGTGCCGGTTTTTACATTCAGCAGCGCCAGGGCCCCCATGGAGCTCATGGTATCGATGCCCACCAGCAGAACACCGGGAGCGTACGGGACAACCAACTGGATGCGGTTGCGCACAAGTTCCTTTTTCCCGCTTGCTATGTCCAGCCGCATCAGGCTTCTGCTGGCAACCGTGGCATCAATGGCGATATAGTAAAGGGTATCACCCTCCATGCACAAGCCCGAATACAGGTACTGCTGGTCCTCATCGTCCGTGGCGGGATCAAAGGAGGCCTCCTTCACAAAGGCCGCCGCGTCCTGATCAAAACGCATCAACGTGCCGCCGTGCAGGTCCAGCGAATACAGCTTGTCCCCGCCGGCAAACAGCCAGCCGACAGCCGGCCCGCTTCCGGCTTCCGGCAATGGGGCTCCGGTGATATCCGTTTTGGAAAAATCCATCAACTGCCTGGGTTCGCCGTCCGCCATGCGGCAGGCGTACAGCCCGGAGGACCTTGCAATGTAAAGCGTATCGCCTATGGCCGCCACCTGCTGAAAGGAATCCATGCCCCATTGCTCCAGCTTGCCGTCAAAAAGCAGGGTATTGCCCTGCTCCGCAAAAGCCGGCATGGCAGCCAGCAGGGTAAGGGTGAGCAGCAGCACAAGCATTCCTTTTATTGACCGCCTCATCTGTGGTCCCTCCGTGCATTTTTCTTCAGTATACCATTGCTGGGAAATGATGTCTATCGCCGTAAGCTTGACGACCTGTAAAATCTGCTTTGGCCCAATGCCCGGCGCATATCATATGCACACGTTGTTCTGGAGGAGAAAGCCTGGCCGATGAAGAAAAAGGGAAAGAATAACGGATCTGTGGCGGCGCCGCCCGCAAAGGTGACGGGTCCGCTGTGTGGATGGGAGCCTGATCATGATGAAC
>JAEWWY010000077.1 GCA_023458835.1 Bacillota bacterium | reverse complement strand
GCGGACAGAAGCTCCCGTGTGATTTCCTCGCTGCCACTTAGGTACTTGTCCCGCAAGAAGACGATGGGCGCCGCCTGTTTCTCCTCCGGCACATGGTAGCTTTCAAACAGGGATAAGGCCAGGGCGGTATCTTCCCCAATGTTGATGGAGATTACCTCCACCTTGGATTCAAAGGTATATGCGCCCCGGGTGACCAAAACGCCGGCGGGAAGAGCATCCAGCGCCTTTTTAGCCTCCGCGCAGCTTCCGCAGGCGGTAACGTACAGATAATAGACGACGCTGTCGGTAGTTTCCTCCCTGCTTAGCGTATCCTTGGGCAGTTCCGCGGAAATGGCGTCCTGCCCTGCATAGATCGTCCCATCCACGATAAGCAAAGGGAGAAGCTGCTTCTCTTTGGGGATATTATACTCGGCAATGGCGCTATCCAGCGCCACCTGGGCATTTTCATAGCGGATGTTATAGAATTTGCAATCGTAGCCGCTGGAATTTTTTCCTGTCATCTCCCGGAAGGCTTTCAAAAAATCCTCCTCCGGCGTACAGGAACCGCAATAGCTTTCAAAAAAGTATAAAAGTGCCGGCTTGCTTTCGGCCAGGGCCTTTGGAAGCAATCCCAATGCCATCAGGCAGGCCAGCACCAGGCAGCAAAAGCGTTTCATGCCTGCTTTTCCTCCTTGCTAAGAATCAGCATATACGCATTTTCATAACAGGAGAAAAAGCCCGCGATCCGGGGGGACAAGGCCGAAAAAGGCACGGCAGCTCCCGGAGGGCAGGCCAGTTCAATTTCCATCATAACCCGCTGGATCACCGCGGAACGGTGGATGTGGCAGGGCTCCGGGTCACGGAAAAACTCCATGCTCAGCGCCTTGATGGTACTTTCCGCAAACCGCATGCTGAATAGGGGCCCCTGATAGAGCACGTTGGACATTGCATCCTTTATGGTCAGCATCCAAAGGAGGACGGGCTTCTTCCCAAAGAGCATAGCGTTCCTCCCGTTCATTCAAGTAATCTTACTATACCCTAAAGCTCACTGTGTCACGCTCTACCAGCGACGGCTCAAAGCATTTCACCTTTTCGGCGGATATGCGCTTTTCGATCCTGTCCAGCAGCATCTTGATGGCATACACGCCGATTTCGTAGGCGGGCTGTTTCATTGTGGTCAATCTCGGCTCCATGGTGGAGGAGAGGTACACATCGTCAAACCCTACCAGGGAGATATCCTTGGGGACTTTCAGCTTATGCTCCCGGATAGCCCGGAAGGCGCCCAGGGCAATCAAGTCGTTTCCGCAGGCAATGGCCGTAAAGGGGATCCCGCGGCCCAACAACTGCAGCGTTTTTTTATATCCTGTTTCCAGCGTGTAGCTGCCGCATTCCAGCAGGTAGGGATTCACCGGCAGATGATTGTCTGCCATAGCCTGTTCATAGCCCCGCAGGCGCTCATCCTCCGGCGCACGGAGGGAGCCAAAGCCGGTGATGTAGGCGATTTGCTTGTGCCCCCGCTGGATCAAGTGCGCTACGGCTTTGTAGGAGCCCGTATAGTTGTCTACGTATACGCAGTATTCCATGCCCTTGGTGTAATTTTCCACCGCCACAAAGGGCACGCGGTAGCGTTTTAGCAGGTCCTGGCTTTCAGGCTTGGTGTTGGTGCCCCCCGCCAGGATCAGGCCGCTAACGTTGTATTCCGCCATGGATTGGATGGCCGACAGCTCGCGGGAGTGCATCTGGTCCGTATTGCTGATCATGGCATTGTAGCCAAAGCGCAGCGCCTCATCCGACATGCCCCGGGCCATGTCGGCGTAATAGGGGTTGGAGATATCGGGGATGATGAGGCCGATCATGTGAAACTTCTGGGAAACGAGGCCCCGGGCCAGAAGGTTGGGGCGATAATTCAGTTCGTCCGCCACTTTCAGGATGCGGTCACGGGTTTCCTCGCTCACCTTGCTGTAATCTCCGTTCAATACCTTGGAGACGGTGGCGATGGAAACAGCGGCCTGCTTGCTGATATCCTTGATCGTGACAGCCATAAAGTTCCTCCTGATACGCTTTCCCAGCCACGCGAAGCATAAAAAAGATATATCCTATTTATATTCTGCTTTAAGCATGATACGTCTTTTCGCATGGAACCGTCAAGAAGCGTTCATAAAATGGGGAAAATCAATGAGATTGCGCCAATTTTCAGAAAAAATGCCGAAAAAACCAGGAAAGGCTGGGGAAGAGATGATCCCTTCCCCAGCTTGATTACGCGATTTCAATGACTGTATATACCGGCAGATGGTGCAAGGTGATCTTCCGCGTATCCTCCTGGCCATTGACCTCATAGGCCACGGCGCTGCCGTCCAGGGTATGCACCTTCACGTTTCCAGAAACCTCCCGGAGGGTGACGGTGACCGTCTCCGCGGGGAGAATGGCATCACGGGCGGCGTCGTAGCCGTAGTTGAGGATGTGGACGAAGGTCCGCCCATCCTTGTCAAAGCGCTGGATGCCCAGCTTCCCGTTGCTGCCTTCAAGCTCGCAGGCAGGCTTATACAACCTTTGGAAGCCTTCCAGCAGGCTTTGATTGGATGCCTTCCAATCCGGCCCGCATTCAGTGAACACCACATGGGGGAATTCCTTCAGCCTGGCGGCAGCATCGACGTTTTCCCCGATCCGGCCATGGACGAGAAGGCTTCCGCCTTCCTTGGCGTATTGCACGAGCACATCCGTCTGGTTTTTCGTCAGGATATGGCAATCCGGCACCACCACCAGGGGATAGGCGCGGATCACATCCAAGGTAAAGTCATCCTCGCGAACATCCCCATCGGCCAGCATTTTCACATCATACATGGCCTGGGCGTCGGACAGGGTTTTGATGGCGTCCCAGAAGGGGATATGGCTGGCATTCGGATCGGACCATTCGCTGGTGGTGCAGTCCAGCAGGCTTTCCTGCTCATCCAGCATGGTGTTGCCGCCGTTGCCCTTGGTGGTCTCCCGCCAGTAATAGCTGGGGAAGGAATACAAAACTGCCGCGCCCTTTACCGGCGTTTTGGGGTAGAAATCCTCGTGTTCAAACAGGAAATCCTGTACCTGGGCGGTCAGCTCCCGGGGGGGATAGAAGGAATCCTTGATGGTGTTGCCCATCCAGCCGCCGTAGGGAACAGCCATGTTGCAGCCGTATACGGAGGCTTCCAGCAGGAAGATGCGGTACAGGTCATACCCTTTTCCGGCATCCAGCATTTTTAGTAGCTGGGGTACGATGCCGCCGTAGGGGTTCTCCGCCACGATGATGGGCTTTTGCCCGGCAAAGCCTGCGCAGTAGCGGTAGAAATGAGGCTGGCGGAACAGGGTGTGCTGCATTTCGGTGATGATCACGTCCACCTTTGTCTCGATGGGGTAGTACACCGGCATCAGGTTGAAGAAGTTGCCGGATACCATGATCTCCCGGCCGTAGGTGGTCTTGCCGTACTCCTTGGCGTAATCCACAAGCTCGGAGAAGTATTTCTTCACCGCCCGCATCTGGAATTCCCAGTAATGGCGGTAGAAGGGCGCGCCATGAGGGTAGGGAGAACCGGTCCTGAGCAGATAATCCTTGTAGTTGAAGGTATCAAGGTCGATGCCGTCAAACTCGGAGCCCAGCAGGCCCTTGGCTTTTTGCTCCTTCAGGTATTGGGTGAATTGCTTCATGCAATCCTTGCAAAAGCATCCGCCTGATCCGATGGAGGTGATGGGCAGCTCGCATTCATCCAACTGGATGCCCGGCACACCGGCATCGATCTGGATCTTCATGATCTTTTTAAGGTAATCCCGCCAGACAGGGTTGTTGCGGCATGTCTGGTAACAAATCTGGTCATGGTTCCTTACCTCTACCCAGCGGGCGTGCACCGCGGTCCCGTCAAGCTTGCGGGCTGCGCATTCTTCCCACAGGTCGGTGACGGTTTCCCCATCGCTGTTGATGATGCCTTCGGGATAATAATCATGAAGCTTGGTGCGAAAGGCATTGGGATATTTGTTTTGGGAGAATTCCCTCAGGCCGTACCAGCCGTGGTTTTCCTCCTGCTGTGCATGCAGATTCAGGCGCTTTATTTCACCGGTTGCTTCATCGATCACTGCGGGAAATTCCCAGCCCTGCACCTCGAATACGATGGCAAAGACCTTGATGCCCCTCTTGTTGCACTCCGCCACAAACTCGGAATCGTTCATATAGCCGTAAAAGCGCATGCGGGGGTCCACCGGGCCAAAGGCCTCGTGCTCCAGATAGGGAAGGGAGATGCTGCCGCCGCCCATGGCCGACCATACCAGCAGCGTACCATGATATTTTTCCAAATCCTCAATCATCTGCAGGCTTCTAAGCGGCAGGCTGGGGTGATAGCAATGATTGTTTTTGAACCATCCGTCAAAATATACGCCTCGTTCCATAGTCGCATAGCTCCCTTCATCAATGGAAATGCTTGGTGAATAAACGTTTAATCAGCCTTCTACCACCGGTGCCCGCTTGATCCTGGGATCGGTGAAAATGTCCGTATCATCATTGCTGGAGGTGCTGAATTCGGACACGACGGCACCTTCCGGGCCGCCCTGGAACCAGTGGAGCGTATCCGGGGCAAGGGTATACTGCTGGCCGGGAAGCAGAACCACCTCATGGAAGGCGGCATAATAGGCTTCGTCTCCCTTGGGGGGCTGAGCGGCGGGGGAAGGAGAAGGCGTACCGGATACATACAGGTATACCTTGCCCATGCGGCAGCGGAAGGTTTCCTCCTTGCCGGGTGTGCCCTCGATGGTAGGATGCCGGTGCTCCGGGCAGGTTTGCCCGGGAAACAGCACCAATTCCTTGGCACAGCAGCGGCTGGTGTTGATGTAGGTTACCAGCTCCAGGCCGGTGCGCTCAAGGTCATCCAGGCCAAAATCAGCCACTTCCACGTTTTCCTTTTCCGTATCCGTCAAGGCGATATGGGCTTTTTCAAAGTATTGCAGGGCTTTTTCCCGGGCGGCTTCATAGGTTTTGCGGTCCATGCCTGATACTTCCTTTCGGTGTCATTTTTAGAGAATAAACGTTTATCCTGTGTTTTAAGGCCATTGTAACATGGCACAAGGGAGGCTGTCAATGTGGGGGAATATCTTCCCTGTGGCTTGCGCATGAACAAAAGTTCATGCCCAAGCCGAGGAAACGAGACCGGATTCCTCAATATTCGCAATTCATACGTTAGCCCTGATATCTTCCGGGCTGATGGCGGAGGTTTGGTTTTCCCGCCTGAAACGGGCCGGCGTGAGGCCGAAACGGCGTTTGAACTGCTCATAGAAATAGCTCAGGTTTTCAAAACCCGAGGAAAGGGCAACCTGGGTGATGGGTTGGTCGGTATTGCGAAGGAGGTTGGCTGCATAATTGATGCGCAGGTCGCTGATGAACTCCGAAGGCGTTTTATGGTAGTAATGCCGAAATTGGCGGTACATGTGCTCCGGTGTCTTCGGGCACAGCGCCATCATGGCGGGAAGCCCGGCCTGGAATTGGACAGGCTCCTGCATGGCGGCGTGAAGCTTATACAGCCACTCCGGCACTTTCGTTTTTGGGGTGGGCCGCAAAGGGTAAAAACAGGTGGTAATCAGCAGCATCAGCAGCCTTCTGACATGATGTCGGACGGTCTCCTTATCCTCCACCGGCAGGAGATTTATTTCCGAAAAGGCGCCGATCCATTCCTTTACCTTGCCGGAGGGCAGCACTGTATGGGCGGGCAGCGGGCTTGTCCATAGGGAACAGGTGCGGTAATCATCAAAGAGCAGATTTAGCATCTTTTGCAAAATGTCTGCGGGAAAGGCCAGGTTCATGATGCCGCAGCCGGTTTCACCCATGGGCTGATAGCAATGGATATCCGCAGGGCGCATCAACATCATGGAACCCTCATGGAGCTCCTGGACCTGGCCGTTCACCACATGCCTCACATGCCCATAGGCGATCAGGAATACCTCGCAAAAATCGTGATCATGCAGGCGCGTCACGGTTTTTACCTGCGTGATATAGTTGTAGTGGGCCTGGGAAACAGGGTCCAGAACCGCATCCTGGGCAAAATGGAAAACGTCCATCCAAACTTCTCCTTATAAGTTTGATATCAATATAGCATAACTTGCAACCATAGCGCAAGCAGGTTGGCGGGCACCATGCTACAATAATGCCAAAGGGCGGGGCGAACGCAAAAGTATCGTTTCTTTGCGGGGCATACTGCCTGCGGGAGTAAGGAGGCACATTCATGTCTATGGATTTGACCATCGAGAAACAGTTTACAAAAATTTTCAAGGAATATAAGGATGCCCCGATAGCCATCCGGGAAGCCAAATGCCTGCAGGTACTTTTTCCTGCGCTTTTGCCGCCTATCGAAAACGGGGACCTGTTCGCGGGAAGGGCGTTGGTCATGGAGTATAAGGGCGTGGGCTTTTCCCCGGACGTGACCCTGTACCGCCTTCCCCACGGCATGGGGTATTTTTACCGCCCAGACGTATTTCAAAAAGCGCTTGCGGAGGTTCCGGAGGATAGCGGGGAAGCCGCGGAAATCCGGGGGATGATGGCCTTCTGGGAAAAAGAAAACACCACGGCCCATGTGAAGGAGCATTTCACCGACCGTATCCGTACCTATCTTCCCAGCGATTCCTTTGCGGGGGATGTGGGCGTGGGCTTTCCCCTGTACCGCATGACCGGCGCCTATGAAAACTATGAAATGCTGCTTGCCCTGGGCCTGCCGGGGCTTAAAAAGCAGATTGCGGAAAAACAGGCGCAGGGTGATCCGGAGGGCTTTTATGAAGCCTTGTCCCTGACGGTAAATCTAGTCACGGAATGCTGTCTGCATTACGCGCGGCAGGCCCATGAAGGCATGAAGGATTCCTCCCCCCAGCGGGCGGAAGAGCTCAGGCAGATGGCTGACGACCTTACGCATGTGGCTTCCCATGCCCCCAAAACCTTTCGGCAGGCCATCCAATTAAGCTGGCTGTATTCCTGCCTGGCCGGCGTGATGGACTACGGCCGCATGGACGTGTACTTGGGGGATTTCCTGGCCCATGATCGTAAGCAGGGCATTCTTACGGAAGCGGAGGCGCTTCATTGCGTTGTGAATCTCTGGAAGCTGATGGTGGCCAGGAAGACGGTCTACCACGGCCGGGTGGTCATCGGCGGCACGGGCCGCAGGAACGAGAAAAACGCAGATGACTTTGCCATGCTGGCCATGGAGGCCTCACGCATTGTCCATGACATTGAGCCGCAATTGACGCTGCGATTGTACAAGGGCATGGATGACAGGCTGTATCAAAAGGCGCTGGAGGTGTTGGGGGAAGGGGCCACCTATCCCATGCTCTACAGCGATGATGTGAATGTGCCGGCCGTCGCCAACGCTTTCCGCCTGCCCTGGGAAAAGGCTGAGCAGTACGTCCCCTTTGGCTGCGGTGAGTATATCATCGATCATGAAAGCTTCGGCTCGCCCAACGGCGTCATCAATATGCTCAAGGCGCTGGAGGTGACGCTGTTCAACGGCCGCGAGATCGTGCTGAACCGGCCCATGGGCCTGGCCCTTGGCAGGTTTGAGGATATTGAAACCTTCGAAGATTTCTATGCGGCCTATAAAAAGCAAATTACCCATTATATCCAGGTGCTGGCGGAGGCGGAGGCCATCATCCTGGAGCAAACCGCAAAACAGGCGCCCTTCCTGATGATGAGCCTGCTGTATGATGGCTGCATCGAAACCGGAAAGTCCATGCTGTCGGGCGGCATCGCGTATCTTGGCGCGACGCTGGAATCCTACGGCAACATCAATACGGTGGACAGCCTGGCCGCCATCCGGGAGACGGTGTTTGAAAAGAAAACCATCCCGCCCGCCCGCCTGCTTGAGGCGCTGAAAGCCAACTTTGAAGGCTATGAGCCAGAATGGAAGCTTTTGCTCAAAGCCCCCAAGTATGGCAACGATATCAAGGCGGTGGACGACCTGGCCCGTGATCTGCATGATTTTGAGGCCCGCACGATCCGTGACCAGGCCGCCAGGGTAGGCCTGCATTCCTTCCTGATGGTGGTCATCAACAACTCCGCCAACACGTATCTGGGCCGCTGGACAGGGGCCTCCGCCGACGGGCGGAAGGCAAAAACCTTCATGGCCAACGCCAACAATCCCGCAGGCGGCATGGATACAAACGGCATCACCGCCATGCTCAATTCCCTGGCCACCTTCCCGCCGGAAAACCACGCCGGCTCCGTGCAGAACATCAAGTTTGACCGGGATATATTTGCGCGGGCTCCTAAGAAGATCCGCGCCCTTCTGGATGCCTACTTTGATAACGGCGGCACACAGGCCATGATCACCGTAGTGGGCCGCAAGGATTTGGAGGAGGCGCTTCAGCATCCCGAAAAATATCGCTCTTTGCTGGTTCGGGTAGGAGGTTTCAGCGCCCGGTTTGTTGAATTGGAAAAGGACGTGCAGCAGGAAGTGCTGTCCCGTACCGTACACTGATATGGCTATGCAAACGGGATTGATTACGGATATCCAGCGCTTCTCGGTAGATGACGGGCCGGGCATCCGCACAACGGTCTTCTTGAAAGGCTGCCCGCTCAGGTGCCTGTGGTGCCATAATCCGGAGACCCAAAGCACGGAGGTCGAGCTTCGCTGCGTGGGCTCCGAATGTGAAAGCTGGGGCAAAACCGTCACGGTGGAGGAAGTTGTCGGGGAGGTCATGAAGGACAAGCGGTATTATGATACCTCCGGGGGAGGCCTCACCATCTCCGGGGGAGAGCCTCTTTTGCAGGCCAAGTTCACGCTGGCCCTTCTGGCGCAGGCAAAAGCGGATGGTTTGCATACTTGTCTGGAAACATGCGGTTACGTGGAAGAAAAAGCGCTGCGTGAAGCTGCGGCCTGGACAGACATCTTTCTGTATGATTACAAGGCAACGGACCCAGCCATTCATCAAGAACTGACAGGTGTATCCAACCGGAGAATCCTTCGAAACCTGGATATGCTCTACAATTTGGGTGCGTCCATCATCCTCCGCTGCCCCATCATTCCAGGCTGCAATATGGAAGCCGCCCATTTTGACGGCATCATTGCCCTGCTGGAAAAATATCCGAACATCCCAAGGGCTGAGTTGATGGCCTATCACAAGATGGGGGCGTCAAAGTACAAGCAATTGGGAAAACCCTATACGCTGTCCCATTTGCCGGACATGAGCCCGGAACAAAAGGCGGAGACGCTGGAATATTTCCATGCCCATACAAAGCGCCCCGTACTATTCGGCTAAGGAGCGGAAAACATGAAAAAGTGCTGCGTTATCGGTTCTGTCAACATGGATATGGTCACCAGAACGGACAAGTTCCCCAAGCCCGGGGAAACAAGGAAAGGCATCTCCTTTCAAACCATTCCCGGCGGCAAAGGGGCCAACCAGGCTGTAGCCCTCTCCCGCCTGGGCATACCCACCTACATGGCCGGGCGGGTGGGAGATGACCTGTATGGACGGATGTACCTGGACCATTTTCAAAAGACAGGCACGAACGTGGAAGCCTTGGGCACGGACTCCGCCGCGGGTTCAGGCATTGCCGCCATCGAAGTGGATGATGCGGGCGAAAACCATATCATCGTTGTGCCCGGGGCCAATGATACCTGCACTCCCGCCTGGCTGGATGAGATTTTTCCGCTGATCGCCGGTTGTGATATTTTTCTCCTGCAGTTGGAAATTCCCTTGGAAACCGTGCAGGCTGCGGTGGACAAGCTGCACGGCCTGAATAAGACGATCATTCTGGACCCCGCTCCCGCCAGGCCGCTCAGCCGGGCGTTATTATCCAAGGTGAGCATTGTGACGCCCAATGCTACGGAGCTTGCCGCCATCACCGGCGATTTGCCGGAAAGCGCAAGCGTTCAGGAGCGGGCAAATTACCTGCTTGCGCTCGGCGTATCCTGCGTAGTGCACAAGTCCGGTTCTTATGGGGCATACATTGCCACCAAAGAAAGCTGGACGCATATTCCCTCCTTTAAGGTGAAGGCGATGGACTCCACCGCGGCGGGGGATACCTTTAACGGCGGCCTTGCGGCAGGCCTCGCCATGGGCTGGGAGCTTGAAAAGGCGGTTGTGCTGGCCAATGCCGCGGCGGCCCTGTCCGTCACCAAGCTGGGCGCGCAAACAGGCATGCCCGCCATGGAAGAGGCCCTGGCGCTGATGGGCGGAGCGCGGTAGAAAAATCAATTCGGAAAAATGGCCGGGAATGTTCCGGAAAACGGTATAGCCCTGCATGAAAAATATATGTGCGGCATGATGAAACGGCAGATAACGAATCAAATGCTCTCCTGCGGTAATACTGACTTTGTCATGGAAGGAGATGCAAATCATATGAAAAATGTGCCGAACACTCCGAAAGCCGGCAGCGGCCCGTACGGTACAGGCCCTGGCTTTGGCGCCGGTGGCGGGGGGCCGGTTTTTGGCCCCAACAACATGGGGCAAGGCAGCGATTTGCCTGTTGGGCTCAGCATGCTGCTGATGGAGGACCCTTTGGCCATGCAGCGCTTCAATGCCATGTCCAAAGAAGA
>JAEWWY010000076.1 GCA_023458835.1 Bacillota bacterium | reverse complement strand
TTATCTCCGGTGTATTCGCGGATCAAGGATAAGTCTCCCGTATAAGCATAGCAATAGATGTATTCATCTCCGGGAAAACCAATCATGCACCATTGCCCCAACTGCTCATGGATTACAATCTCCATATCCTTTTTTATTGTCTCGTTCGGCGGTAAATCATAGGGCAGTACATAGGGATCCCAATATACGCCGGCCGGCTTGTCCCGCGCTGTGCCGCGAACTGGAATGAACAACCCCTGCAGCGGAGTGGTCAGCATGATCTCATCCGCCTTTACATAGCCTCCCATACCGGTTTCAGTCACTTCCCGGGAATGGAATATAACCCGATAAAAATCCCCCTCCTGCTCAAATACTTTCATCGCAGAACCAGAGGCATATCTGCCGACAACCGCCGCGCCCTTTTCCGGCCCTTGAAGCACTGTCACAAGATCCCGCGCATTCTCCGGATTCAGCACGCCATAAATGGAGGGCGCTTTGTATGTGTCATTATACACCTCCGGGTTTGATTCCCCTTTCCATTCATCATACCCCTCAAGCAACGGACAGTTGGTGAAAATCCGCTCACCCACGGCAGTATATTGCGGCACGGCAATGCTTGCCAGGTGAACACAATCGGCAAAGGCATAATTGCCGATGGTGGAAACGGTCAGCGGCAGAGCTGCGGAACGAAGCAGGCCGCAGCGGTAGAAAGCCAGTTCCTCAATGGCCGTAAGCCCAAACGGCAGGGAAACGCTCTGCAAAAAAACATTGTCACGGAATCCACCTCTCGCAATGGCAGTGGTGCCGGCCGGAACATCATAATGCGCCTCGGGCCTTCCTTGGGGATAATAGACCAGCGTGCTTCCATCCTTGGTGAATACCACGCCATCCACACTCATGAAGTAAGGGTTTTCAGGCGATACATTCACCTGGCGAAGCGCGAAGCAATCATCAAAAACCAATGCATTGAACTCCTTAAGCGTTGAAGGTAGAGCCGCCGTCCTCAAGCTGCCGCAATACGAAAAGGCCTCACCGGCCATGGTTTCCACCCCCTCGGGGATATTCACCTCCGTAATCCGTCCGGCGGCATAAAAGGCACTGCCGATATGGCGCAGGCTGCCCGGCAAAATGATTTTATGGACGTAATACAAGTCCTCATCGCATATGCTGTCGTAGCCAATACTCTCTACCCCATCGCGGATGGTGAGCACGCCGTTTTCAACGATATATTGACCGCTGCTTTCTTCCGCATGGGCAGGGAACCGAGACCACCGCGCCGCCATGATGAGAAGGCATGAAAACGGGATAAGAAATGAAAAAACAAACCGCCCGCGCCTTTGCATTGTAAAATAAATGGGCATAAGCGTGCCTCCCCGCGTTTGCATTGTCTTTGCCGCAAGGCCTTTTGTTCAACAAACGAATAAGCATGGCTGTTTATTCCAGTCCACACAAATATCGGCAAGCGGCATCCCGCAAACAAGTGCCGGGCGTCAGCGATTGACAAACCCATGGCGTGAACGTACAATAAATTATGCTATGTTGGATGAAAACTGAAAAAAGAAATAAAGCATACAGAGGGAGATGGGCGAATGCGGGAGCTCGTTGCATACATTGCGCAAGGCGATATAGGCATCATCAGGGCGGGCAAGGCCTCGCCGTTGCCCAGCCAGCGCCTGAAGCAATATGAAAGGACGTTACGGGCTCTGGAGGAAAAGCATGCATGGAAAACCGAGGGAGCCGGGGCGCAGTTCATGGGCAAGCACAATCCGTACGCCGGCATGTCGGAACAAACGGGGCTGGTAACCGCGTTGGCAGCCTATGACGGCGATCTAATATACGCCACGGTCACAGGCGAATCCGGCGGCTTGTTCCGCAAGAACCCGGAGGATGCCGCCGCGCAGGAGGGGCTGCTGTATAGCGGAACCGCCTTTGAAATCAACGATTTGCACGCCAAGGGAGGCATCATCGCGGCCTCGCTGGGCCAGCGCCGGGGCGAGCGTCATATTGCCGCATTCTTTAAGGACAAGTCCGGCTACAGCCTGCTGACCGAGGGTGATACCTCGGACCGCTATCCCTTTCTCTCCCCCACGTCGGATGAAATTTATTACTCCTCCGCCGGGTATGCCCGCAACGAACAGGGTGCGATACTGGGCATAAGCCCATATGGTATCTACAAGCTCACGCCAGCCACGGGCGAAGTGGAGGACGTCTATGCTGATCCGGCACTGGATTGTCTCAAGTACTCCGAAACCGGGCATGGCGAGCGATATATGATGGTTCGGCCCCACGCGAAGCCTTCCTCCGGTCCGTCTTTGAAGAGCATACTGCTGGCGCCGGTATGGCTTTTGCGGGCCGTCGGCGGCTTTTTGAACGTGTTTACCATGCGTTACGGCGGCCGTACCCTGCATACCGATGGCGCTTCACCCGCCAAGGCCCGGCAGAAGAGCCAGCGGGAGCTATTTATCGAAGGCAACCTGATTGAGGCCGACCGGTACCTTAAAGAAAATGAGCAGCGCGGCGAAAGCTATCCGGGCATCGTATCCAAGGAATGGCGGCTGGTGCGCCTGCTGAACAACGGGAATTATGAGACCATCAAGCAGGGCGTCATTGATTACGCCCTGCTCCCCTCCGGCGGATTTGTGTACACCAACGGAAAATATGTGATTGCCTGCGACGCGGCCGGCAAGGCGACAGTGCTGCTCAAGGATATGCTTGTCACACGTCTGGCCGTGCTGCCCTGCGGCAATGCGGAAGCCTCTGCCGCTTCATCTTGTTCATAGGTACACGCCAAAGCCGGCCAAATAGCTGGTGAATATAGAAATGAACCCCTTGAGAACCTGGTGTATTCAAGGGGTTCATTTTAGTACACCATCAGGGAATCGAATCCTGGACACCCTGATTAAGGGAATTTGCACATCTGCCGCACAGAAGCAAAGTATACAGCGTCGCCTTTAGCGTTTTTTCGAGGTTTTGCCTCATTCCGCGTCTCGTATCATATGCCCGGCT
>JAEWWY010000075.1 GCA_023458835.1 Bacillota bacterium | reverse complement strand
ATTATCCGTCACGTAGCGGCCCATGGTCAGCATGATAAGCCGGAATGCCTCGTAATCGTCATCGGAGGGCTGGCCTGGCAAGACCACCGCCACGTCATTGAGCCTGCCGTCCATTACAAACGGGCTGCGATAGTTTTCAAAGAGCAGGCCCTGCACGTTTACTGAATTCAATTTGAGCATGCTTTCGCTGGAAACGTATGCCCAGGGCGTCTCCTCCTGGCGCAGGGTGCACCAGAGATCCTTGATCTCCAGATCAAAGGCCACCCGCACGGAAAAGCTGCCGGATACCTTCATATCCGTGGGAATGGACAGGTCCAGGCTGTCGCCCCGGGCTTTTTCCACCGACAGCTTTTTGCTGCCGATGGGGCTTTCATTGATATACACCGTTACCAGGGAACGGTCGAAGTCCGGGTTTTCCGCATAGCGGAACATCAGGCGTATCTGGCTTTCATCGGCCAGCACGCGGTTTTCGGGAAACCGGATATAGAAGCTGGCATCCTGCCGGAACGCGCCCTTTACATACGCGCCGCTTTCCGTAAGCGGCTTGTAGGCCTCCACCCCGGCGGCGGGGGTGAGCACATGGCTGTCCCTGGCAAGGGCAGTCCAGGGGCTTTGCAACTGCGCCATATAGGAGGCGTTGCCAAGGAGCCTTCCCAGGGTTTCCATGGCGGCATCGTCCGCGCCGATGGCGGCCAGCACATAGCGGTCCTCCCGGCTTAGCAGCACAAGGGCGATGCCTGTCTGGGCGGCCCTTGACTGCTCCGGCGTCAGGGAGGCCAAAATGTCGCCCGCCAGATGGTCGTAGCGGGAGATATAAATCTGGTAAAGGTGTTGAAACAGCGCATTGCCCTGGCGGTCCGGCACAAAGCCGATCTCTTCATACAGCAGCGGGGCATTGCCGGAAATGCCGGCCATGGCCATGGCGGCGCAGGACAGGGCGGATTCGCCGGCATCCCCGCCTACCACAAAGGCGCTTTGCTTATTGGAAAGCGCGTCGATGCTGGTAAACTGCCTGTACAGCGCGGCGGCGCTGCCGATGACCGCCAGCGGCCGGTAGGACATGGAAACGGTGGAATCCTTAAAAACGTTCATCCAGTTGGCCTTGGATACGTCGTCCACGCAGGGCCGTGGGTCATTGGTGCGGATATAGGTTTCCACGGTCAGGTAGTTGACGCCCTCCCGGATGGCTTCAGGCGGCAGCGCGACCGTTTCCCGCCGCTTCGCGCCGCCTCCGGAGGCGATGGGGGAGGAATACACCCTTTGCCCGTTCACCGATACGGTATAGGTGGAATATTCCGCAATGGCAAGCTGCGTCACATCATAGTTCATGGTGAACACCGCCTGCTCCACCGCCCAATCCCCGGCATAAAAGCTTTCGGTAAAGCCGGCGAACAGGCCGGTCAAAGCATGGTCCGCGGAGAAGGACTGCTCAAAAAAATAGGGCTGCAGGGGAACGGCATAGGCGGAAGGGGCCGCCGCTGCCAGCATCGCCAGCAGCAGCACAAGCAGGATACTTGCTTTGCGCACATGCTTCAAACTTAAAACCTCTCCGTCTTGTACCATTTTGTTTCCCGGTGCAGCAGCCTGTCGGTGAAATACTTGTACAGGCCATAGGCGGCGACAGCCATCCACAGCTTGGCGTAGGTGAAGTACATCAGCACGATCACGTTCAGGTTGGACAGGTTCAGTTCGCCTTTCTCCGTGCTGATGGTCACGTACGTTCCCAGAATGAACAGCAGTATGGCCAGGAACCACAGAAGATTGCTGAATCCCGCCAGCGTGGTGTGAGCCCAGCCCACCGCATAGAGCAGAAGCACGCTGTCGGATATGATCAGGGAGGTCAAAAGCAAAAAGTAGATGGAGAGAAAATACAGGAGGTCGAAGCGTATTTTTTTCGCCTCGGGCTTTACTAAAAGCGGCAGGTTTTTGAGGATGACATAGATATTGCCCTTGACCCAGCGGGTGCGCTGCCTGAACCAAACCTTCAATGTTTGCGGCTCCTGCTCCCAGGTCACCGCGCCGGGCTGGAATTTGATGCGGTAACCCATCATGTAAATACGGAAGCTGATCTCCGTATCCTCGGCAATGGCCTTTGTATCCCAGCCGCCGATGGCTTCGAGGATGGACCGGCGGATGATGAAGTTGGTGCCCGGAATGGTGCACAGGCCAAACATGTGCCACCGCCCCGCCTGGGCCATCCATTGAAACGCCAGCGTCTCAATGTTGATGAACCTGGTGAGCAGGTTGGCGTTTTTGTTGCGGGTGCGGAACTTGCCGATCACTGCCCCCAGGGTATCATCCCGGGTGATTTCCGCTACCAGCATGCCCAATGCCCCCCGCTCCGGCGTGTTGTCGGCATCGTAGATCACGATGTACTCGCCTTGGCACCTTTGAAAGCCGATGTTCAGCGCGTTGGATTTTCCCTTGCCGCCCGTTGCTTTGTCGGTGTTGAGGATGACAAGGTTCCGGGCACTTAGCTCCTGCTTGAGATTTTCCAGCAATCCGGCGCTGTCATCGGTGGAATTGTCGTTGATGACGATCACTTCATAGCGGTCCTTGGGGTAATCGAAGGCAAGCAAGGCTCTGACGGTCTGAACGATCACCTTGCCCTCGTTATGGGCCGGGACCAGGATGGAAACCATGGGAAAAGAAGCGGGAACAGGGGGCGGCTGGTTTTCACATTGCAGGTAATAGCGGTACCCGGCTACGATCAGGGCCACATTCACCAGCAGCAAAAGCCATATACAGATCAGGGCCATCAGCATCAAGCCGTCCAGTACGTTCATGACAGAGCCCCTTTATCTGTAGAATTTGCGCCTGTACAAAAAATATCCGCCTGTCAGCAGGCCGGAGAAGACCGTAAGGCTGATCAATACGATTGCCAGCAGCGTTTGATTCCCGGCGGAAAAGAAGCGGTTGAAGCTGGTTTGCACCTCTTCCCGGTAAGCGAACTGGTCGTCTATCGGCTGCTCGTTGTAGATAAACGGGGCATCGGTCACCATCCTTTGAAGGCTTGCAATCGCCACCCACTTTTCCCCGATCACCGCCAGGGCCTGATTCAGTTCCCCGGGGGTTTTGGCGATGGGCAGGAGGACGGCAACGTCCATGGGCAAGGGGCCGAAGGGGACCGGAGCACCGGATATATTTGAAAAGCCGGCCAGGGAGATGGGGTAAGGGGATACGATCCCGTTTGCCAAAAGAATCCCCTGCTGCTCAAAGGACGCGCGGACGCGCTGAAGCCTTTCATCCATGCTTTCCGCTTCGATTTCCGCCGCGCGGATGATGGGGTCGTGCATCACCACCGCGCCGCCCCTGGACTGGATATATCGAAGCACCTGCGTATAGCGCAGGTACGCGGGATAATCCAGGTTGTCATACACGGGCATGGCGCTGACGGTAAAGGGATAGCCCCGGGCATACAGCTCATCCGCCATATGGCAGAGCATGCCCAGATCGGAAAAGGGATACACCTCGTCGATGAGCAGGAACAGGCGGCCCTGCCCGGTATCCCCCAAAAGCCGCCTGGCGATAAGGCCAAGGGCCAGCGGCTGGATATCATCCTCGAAAAAGTGGGGTACGCAGGCGATGGAATCCCGGATGACGCCATAGGGAAAGGTGCCGCGCAGGGGAAA
>JAEWWY010000074.1 GCA_023458835.1 Bacillota bacterium | reverse complement strand
GATGTATACCCCGGAGAAGTTCCCGTCCGGATCACCGTTTAGCTGCCACAGGCATTGTATGTCATTGTAGAAATAGCTTGATCCCGCCTGATCGAACCGCAGATTCGTGGGCGCGTTCGGCGGCCTTTCGGAGGGGGAATAGTCCACAATGATTTTAACGTCGTTGAACGATAGCACGCTGGAATTTGTCTTTTCATTGGGAGGGCCGGATGTGGGCGGCCGGCTGGGGTAGGAGGTGTTGTTTGTGCCGGATTTGAACCGCAGCCTTACCGTGTTGTCCCCGCCCGTTACATATGGCTTTATATCAATGTCTGTTGCCGACGGAATGGACTCATGGACATCCGTCCCGTTCACCCGCACGCCGCGGATGGCCGTGCCGTGCAGCGGGGAGCCGAAGCTCTCCACCCTGAACAGAACGGAATCGATGATCACCCCGGCCGGCACGCCTATTCCCGCATAGCTGAAGCTGTAATCGGCATTGTCCGTGCTTGGTGTGCCGGTATAAAGGCCCCCGCTGCCATATGGCGCGTATGCCTTGTAACTGCTTGTCAAATTGACGCTGCTTACAAGCTGGTGCACGATCCGCGGCATATCTCAACCCTCCCGGTAATTGATCGTCAGCGTGTTCAGGCCGCTGCTCATGTCGTAATATTTCTTCGCGCCGTCGCCCAGCGTGATACCATTGACCACCTCTACCTTGTTTGTGTACAGGCGGTTGTTGGAAAATTCGGCGATCCATGCGTCCTGCTGGTAAAACGCCAGGGCCGAGGCGCTCACCACCCCCCGGAACCGTCCGTCCGTGCTCTTGATATTTACGCCGTCATTATTGTGGTACACATAATTAGTAATGTCCTGCACAGTTATCCACGCGCTCCCGCTCCACCTGGAAATTACGCTCGTACCGGAATTCACCCACAAATCGCCCTCATCGGCCTGGGTAAGCCCCTGCGGCGCCGTGGTGGTGTAGTAGGTGCGTATCTTCTGATCAGCGATGGCCCGGGCATCCGCGGCACGCTCCAGGGCGGCGGGCAGCGCTACGTCGGTGATGTTGTCCCACGCGATTCCTGTCCAGCGCAGTATCTGTGTGGGGGTAACGTCGCGCTTATACCAGATATCCCCCGTGTTCTTTTCTTCCGGCGCCGTTTCGGTATAGAATATGGTGTTTTTCCCGTCCACCGCATCCACGATCTGCGCCACGCGCTTGATGGACGCAAAGTACCCCAGCGCCTCCACCACGCTTTGCACTTCCTTGGCGGCGCTTTCCATGCGGCTGATCCTCAGGCGCTGTCCATCCGTGAAATTGGAATCGTCCAGGTTGGAAAAGCCGTAATTGAGCACCTCATCCAGTTGGAACAGGTAATCCTGCCAGACATCCGGGTTTGTATGGATGCTGCCGGAGGGAAGCGCGGGGAGCCGGATCGCCGCCATTATGCATCACTCCCCCCGGATATGGTCATGACCATGTAGTACACCTTCACATCGTTTTTCCCGGCCAGCTTTACGCGAAAATGCTGGCAGCGCCTGGGTAGGATGGGTATGTTGACGGCCCTTTTCACCGTTTCGCCATCCAGTGTGCGCACCCTATGCCATTCCCCGTCAGAATCATATTGAAGGAATACTTCCAGCATGGCTCCCTCCGTCATCTCGGCGCTCAACTGCATTTTTGATACATACTTCTTATCCGGCAGCAGCCCCAATATATCCCCGGTGACCGCGTGCCACTCCATGGGCGCAAGGCGGGCAGGCATGCCGTCCGCCTCCGGCACATAGCCTTCCGGCACCTCGTTGAAGGCAATGGCGATGTCCATGCCGGTGATGGCCCAGAGCACGTTGTCCGCCACAAAGAAGGTATCCGAAAGGCACACAGCGAACCAATCCGCTTTTGTCCCGTCCTCCCGGTGCCACAGGCCTGTTTTTGTGTCCAGCACCAGCATGTGGTATTGGCCGCCGGCGTCCTGCAGGGAAGCATAATATTTGCTCCCCACGGTTCCCGCCGCAACGCCGCGGTATGTTTCCGTTCCCAGCGCGTCGGATATCTTTTGCGGGTACCCTCCGCCATAGGCCATAAAGCCGCCGGCGGCCTTGTATATCAGATGCCCTTCAACCACGCATATGGACGCGCCGCATCCGCTTTGCACGCCGGGCGCGCTCAATGCGGTCAGGGAAAAGCTGCCGGGCGCCGTGCCCATGATCTTGTGAATGGAATTCTCCTTGAAGAAGATGGGGTAGCCAAGGTACGACACCGCCCCGGTGAACCGGCCGTCCGTGCCGACGGTAACGGCATAGCTGTCCCCGGCGATTCCCTCATACGCCCGCCAGTTATACGGGTCGCCCAGGCGGCAGGCATATATCTCGTGATGATCGCTGGAGCAGCCCCACACGCGGTTGTTGCACTCGGTCAAAAATTCCATGTCCGGGCATTTCCTGGACACGGTGATATAGCTCGTTTCAGCATGCTCCTGAACAAAATTCTCATCAATGATCCCGGTCACCACAAGAAAATCGTCCCCGGCCGCATGAATGATGTGGTCTGTATTGAATTGGGCATCCGTGGAAC
>JAEWWY010000073.1 GCA_023458835.1 Bacillota bacterium | reverse complement strand
TCTTTCCACGTCGCCAAAGCTCATGCATCCAAGGCACAGCCGTGATACATCCAGGCCGGTGTTCCCAAGCTTCACATATTCCATGGATCGATCCCTCCTTTTTCTGTCCTTTTGAATCCGGGCTATCATGGGGAAGGGTGCAGGGAACGAGCTGTTTCTCCGCCTTCCGCCCGCTATACGCAAACCATATCATCTGGAGCTTACTCCAAGTCAATAGTCCCGCTCAAAATATTTTTTGCGGCATGATGCCGTTCCAAATTGCCATGCGCTGGCCCGTTCAGCATACAGCAACGCTGAATGAGACCAAAAAGGCGGGCGAATGATCATCGCCCGCCAATCCTCCCCCGCAAGGAATGAAACCGCTTATCCTTTCCAAAACAGAAACAGGGATTCCCAAGGGATATATCCCTTGGGCAGGGGTTCCTAGGGGGCAGAGCCCCCTAGGCCCGTATCGCCGCGCCAAACTCCCGGGCGCAGGCCTTGAGCACCTTATCCATGGCCGCGGTGATCTCCGCCTCGGCAAGCGTATGGTCGGCCGCCCGGAAGGACAATGCGAAAGCCACGGATTTCTTGCCCTCGCCAAGCTGCGCGCCCCGGTACACATCAAACATGCGGCATTCTTCCAGCAAAGCGCCGGCCGCCTTTTCCATGGCCGCCATCACGGGGCCTACCGGCTGGCTGTCCGGCATCACCAGGGCCAGGTCGCGGCTTACGGCAGGGTAGCGGGGCAGGGGCTTCACATCCCCCATGGGCACGGCCAGGGAGCGGGCCAGGCTCAAATCGATTTCAGCGATCAATCCCCGCGCCGGCATATCGAAGGCTTCCATGGCGTCGGGGTGCACCTCGCCCAATACCGCCAGCTTTTGCCCGTCCGCAAGGAGTTTGGCGCAGCGGCCGGGGTGGTGATAGCTTTCCCCGCCGGGCACGATATCCGCCTGGATGCCCAAGGCCGCAAGCAGCGCCTGCACAGCGCCCCTGATGGTATAGAAATCCGCGCCTCCGCCGTACATGCCGATGCAGAGCACCGGCGTTTCCGTAGGCAGCTTTTCCGCCGTGGGCCGGTTCGCGTCGAACACCGCGGCGATCTCATACACCCATGCCTTTTCATTGCCCCTGTTCATGTTCAGGGCCAGGGTTTGCAGCATGCCGGGGGCCAGGCTGGGCCGCATGACGCGGGTATCCTCGCCCAGGGGATTCAAAAGCATCAGCGGCCTGTTCCGCGGGTCCTCCGCGGGAAGGCCCAGCTTTTCCAGCGCTTTCTGGCTGATGAAGGAGAAATTCATGATCTCGGAAAAGCCCATGCCGTTGAGCCTTGTGCCCAGCGCATCCCGAAAGCGCATGGCTTCGCTGCGCCCGCCGGGGGTGGCTTCCCCCCGGAGGCGCGTGGCGGGGATGGACCCATAGCCATAGATGCGGAGCACCTCTTCGGAAAGGTCGGCTTCCCCCTCCACGTCCTGGCGGAAATCAGGCACGGTGACGTCGATCCCATCCCCGTCCACAGCCACCTCAAAGTGCAGGCTTTTCAGTATATCCACCATGGTCTTCCCGGGGATATCAACGCCGGTGCGCCCGGCGATGCGGCTTAAGGAGGCATGGATCACCTGCGGCTTTTGAGGATTCGGATACACATCGATGATGCCCGGCACCACATCCCCGGCATCCAGCAGGTGGATGAGCTGGCAGGCCCGCTGCATGGCTTCCAGCGCCGTTTGGGGGCTTACCCCCTTTTCAAAGCGGCCGCTGGCCTCGGTGCGTATTCCCAGGCTCCTGGCAGCCAGGCGGGTGCCTGTGCGGTCGAAGGCGGCGCATTCAAGCATCAGGGCCTTGGTGCTTTCGGTGATCTCGCTTTCCTCGCCGCCCATGATGCCGGCAATGCCGGTGGGGCCTTCCCCGTCGCAGATGAGCAGCTCGATGCCGGTGAGCGCCCGTTCCCTGCCGTCCAGGGTTTTGATGCTTTCCCCGGCCCTTGCCTTGCGGACGATGATCTCGCCGCCCCGGACCTTTGAAAGGTCAAAGGCGTGCATGGGATGGCCCGTTTCCAGCATGACGAAGTTGGTGATGTCCACCACGTTGTTGATGGAGCGCATACCCGCCCCGTGCAGGTATTTGCGCAGCCAAAGGGGAGAGGGCTTGACCCGGACGTTTTTCACGACCCTCGCCACGTACCGGGGGCAGAAATCCGCGTCCTCCACCGTGACCTTCACATGGTCGTGAATGCTGCCGTCCGCCTCGGTCACATGGATGGCCGGCTTGTGGAATTCCGTGTTCAGGGCCACCGCCGTCTCCCGGGCCACGCCCAAGGCGCACAGGCAATCGGGCCGGTTGGCCAGGATCTCGAAATCCACCACCGTGTCGTCAAGCCCGAATATGGTTTTCACATCGGTGCCCAGGGAATATTCCTCCCGGAAGATAAGCAGCCCCGCATCCCCCACGGAGGGGTACAATTCCTGGGGCACGTTCAATTCCGTGGCGGAACAAAGCATGCCTTCGCTCATTACGCCCCGGAGCTTGCCTTTTTTGATCTTTACGCCGCCGGGAAGCTTCGCCCCTTCCAGGGCCACAGGGACGAGAATGCCCGGCGCCACATTGGGCGCGCCGCACACGACCTGCAAAGCCGCGCCCTGCCCCGCGTCCACGGAGCACACGTGCAGATGATCGCTGCCCTCCACCTTATCTACGGTGAGCACACGGCCGACCACCACTTTTTCGATGTCCTCTCCCAGGCTTTCAACGCCCTCCACCGCCGTGCCGGTCCAGATCATGCGGTCCTGGTAGGTTTTTGCATCCACGGGGATAGCCGTATATTCCTTGATCCATTGCATGGGAAGCTTCATATCTTCATTCCTCCTAGCCTCAGCGGAATTGCGACAGGAACCGCATGTCGCCCTCAAACAAAAGCCGCATATCCCGGATGCCGTAGCGCAGCGTAGCGATACGGTCCAGGCCGATGCCAAAGGCAAAGCCGGAATAGACGCTGCTGTCGATGCCGCACATATCCAGCACCTTGGGGTTTACCATGCCGCTGCCCAGCACCTCGATCCAGCCGGTGCCCTTGCAGATGCGGCAGCCGGCGCCATGGCAGGCCACGCAGGTCAGGTCCACCTCCGCGCTGGGCTCGGTGAAGGGGAAGAAGGAGGGGCGGAAACGGATCTGCGTATCCGGTCCGTACAGCCGCTTGGCAAACGCCTCCAGCGTTCCCTTCAAATCGGCCATGTTCACATCCTTGTCCACCACCAGGCCTTCCAACTGATGGAACACCGGGGAATGGGTGGCGTCCACCTCATCGGCACGGTATACCCGGCCGGGGCATATGACGCGGATGGGCGGCTTGCGGGAAAGCATGGTGCGCGCCTGGGCAGGGGAGGTGTGGGTGCGCAGCACCGTGTTTTCATCAATATAAAAGGTGTCCTGGGCATCCCGGGCAGGGTGGTTTTTCGGCATATTCAGCAGTTCGAAGTTATAGTGGTCCAACTCCACCTCCGGACCCTCCACCACTTCAAAACCCATGCCGGCAAAGCATTCCACTATATCCCGAAGCACCAGTGTCACGGGATGGGGCGTACCGGCCTCCGGCAATTCCCTGGGCTCCGTCACGTCGATGGCTTCCCGCCTTAACGCTTCCTCCCGCTCCTTTCTGCCAAGAAGCGCCTGCTTTTCCAAAAGCAGCGATTCAAACTCCTCCCGGGCCTTGTTGATAAGCTGCCCGGCCTGGGGCCGCTCCTCCGGGGCCAATTGGCCCATCATGCGCAAAAGCGCCGTGAGATCCCCCTTCTTGCCCAGCAGGTTCACCCGCAGGCCCTCCAGCGCCTGGGTGGAGGCGATTTCCCGAAGCTCTTGCAAAAGGCGCTCCCGCAAAGAACCGATCTGTTCCCGGATATCCATTTTGCTTTCCCCTTTCCTCTTGACAGGCAATAAAAAAAAGCCTCATCCCACAGGCCATAGGACTAGCCATGGGACGAAGGCATACTGCCGCGTGTTACCACCCAAATTCCGCACAGGGTTAAACCTTATGCGCTCGCCGCTTCATAACGGGGGCGTACCCGTCCCTGCCTACTGCCTTCTCCGCCCGTCACCGCCTGCGGCGGCACCGGGTACGGCAGTGCCATTTTATCAATGGCCCTTCCATGGTTTAAGCAAGGAAGCTCGGGAGTGAATTTCCTGCGGGCTGTGCGGACGGCTTTCAGCCGGCGGCCGTCCTCTCTTTGGCATGACCCTTCATGCAGGCGTTGTTCTCCGTCATCGCCTTTGTTGAAAAGTATTATAGCGCAAAACAACCACCGTTGCAAGCGCTCTTTTTGAGCAAAGGGCAAAAATCTGAAAAACGCCCGGGCTGATTTTGCAGCCTGCCGCCAGAGGGGCGGCCATCATAAATCCATTTGCGGGGATTGCAAAACCGGCCCGGGTGAAGTAAGCTTATATCATTCCAACAGGAAAGGATTCCGCCATGCCTGCAAGCCGTTATTCCCTGCTTTTGTCGGACGCCGACAACACGCTCTTTGACTTTTATGCCGCGGAAGAGGCCGCGCTCCGCGACGCCCTGTCCTTTTGCGGCCTGCCCTTTTCCGAGGAAACCGCCAGGCTGTATTCCCGTATCAACGAAGCCCTCTGGAAGGCTTACGAGAGAAGGGAAGTCACCCAGGAGGAACTGCGGATTTTAAGGTTCCAGCGGCTTTTGTCCCACTTTCCCGAAGCCTCGCACACGGCGGAGGAGGTGGGTAACTGCTTTACCGGCCGCCTGGGCCAATACGCCTTTTTGCTGCCGGGCGCTTTGGAATTTGTGAAGACGGTGCATAAGGCCATGCCCATCGTGCTGGTTACCAACGGCATCGCCTCGGTGCAAAGGTCAAGGCTGCAAAAATCTGAAATCGCCCCCTACATTGCCGAGGCCGTCATCAGCGGGGAGATAGGCAGTTCGAAGCCCGACCCCCAAATGATTCATGTGGCCATGGAAAAGATGAACGTCACCGATAAAAGCAGCGTGATCCTGCTGGGGGACAGCCTGACCGCCGACATTGAGGCCGCGCGCCGGGCGGGGATCGCCTCGATCCACCTGTGCGGACAGGGTTTCAGGCAGGCAAAATCCCCCGCTGATTTCCAGGCGGAAACCCTGGCGGACGCCTGTAAAATCCTGCTGGGCGATTGACACGCCTTGTGCACCGGCTTACAATACGTAAACAACCCACTTCACCCAGCGGAAGGAAGGTGAAGCCGCCATGACGCCAATCCCCCTGAAACTGAATAACATACAAAAACGGTTCGGCCAGGCGCACGCGCTCCGGGGCGTGGACTTTTCCCTGCCTTTAGGAGAATTTTTGTCGCTGGTAGGCCCTTCCGGCTGCGGCAAGACCACCCTTTCGCAAATCATAGCGGGGCTTTGCCGGCCCTCCTTCGGAAGGGTGCTGCTGAACGGGCGGGATGTGACCGACCTTCCGCCTTCCCGGCGGGGGCTGCGGGCAATATTGGGCGACACGCCCCTGTTTCCCCACCGCAGCGTCCTTTTCAATGTGGCCTACGGCCTCAGGCTGCAGGGGCTGAAGCGCCGGGAATGGCGCGGCCGTGCCATGCACATGCTGGCCCTTGCGGACATGGAGGATGCGGCAGGGTTAAAGCCCCGCCATCTTTCACCCTACCAATACAAGATGGCGATATTGGCCCGCGCGCTTGTCCTGCGGCCCCAGGTGCTGCTGCTGGACGATCCCTTTGCGGGGCTCCCGGAAGGGGAGCGCAGGCGGGTGCTGGCGTTTTTGAAAGCGCTGCAGCAGCAATGGCGCTTCTCCATCCTGTACCTGACCCGCGACCGGGAGGAGGCCATGGCCGTCTCCCACCGCATGGCGCTGATGGTTTCCGGACGCATTGAACAGTTGGGGACGCCGGAGGAAATCTACCATCACCCCGAGAGCGTTACCGCGGCCCGTACCATGGGCCCCACCAACCTGCTGCCCGGCGTGGTGGCCGCCCGCCGTCCCGACGGGCTTTTGGCCATTGATATGGACGGGCTTACGCTGCCTGCACAAGCCTTGGGGCCGCCGCCTTCCATCGGCGAAGACATCCTCTTATGCCTGCGCCCCGAGCAGGTGCGCCTGTTTGACGCGCCACGGCCCGACAGCCTGTTGAGCGGCCTGTTTACGGGCTTTCGCCAGGAATCGGGCCAAAGGCTGATGGCAGTCGCCCTGCCTGGCGGGCGGGAGATTTTATGCGACGATCCGCAGGCGGAGCATTTTTCCCCCGGCGTCCGCGTATTCGTCTGGTGGGATATTGCCAAGGCGGCCCTTTTATCCGGGGAGGAATCCCTTTTGGCGTCCGCGCCGCCCCCGGGTTCCGGGAAGGAGGTGCCCCTGTGCGCCCCGTGAAGCGTGCCTTCCCCCGGGCGGTATGGCTGGTTGCCTTCCTTCTCCCCGTGGCGGCTTCCCTGCCGGGATTCTGGCTTTTATGGGAGAAGGCGCTGCCTTCCGCTTCCCTGCCCGATTTTTCGCCGCTCCTTCACGCTGACCGTTTCAACCGCCTTATACCCGGGCTTGAAACGGCGCTGTATGCCACCCTCCTTTGTTTGGCGCTGGGCTATCCCGCCGGGTGCCTCCTGGCCTTGTGGCGGCGGCGCACAGCCTTTGTAGCATGTCTGATGCCGTTCTCCCTCCTTGGCGGCGCGGCGCTTTTGTATGGCCAAAGGCTGAACCCGCATTTTGCCCAAGGGTTTTTGACCCAACTGCTGGCCCGCATCCACGGGTATGCCGCCCCTTTTGAGGCGATAGCCCTTATCCTTTTTCCGCTGACGGTGCTGTGCACCTGCTCCTTTGCGAAGGCTGTGGACCCCGCCCTTGCAAGGGCTGCCCGGTGCCTTGGCGCGTCCCGTCTCAGGGCCTTGGTTACATTGACCTTCCCCCGCACGCTCAAAGGGGTGCCGGCGGCCTTTATCCTGGTTTTTCTTCCCGCCCTGGCGCTTTCCCTGGCATCCGGTCAGGCGCCGGGAACCGCCTTCGGCTTTGCCGCCCCTTCCGGCGCCGTGCTTTTGCTTTTGACCCTTGCCGCCATCATCATTTGCCTGCTCATTTTAAGAAAATCAAGGAGTGTATCGCCATGCTGATCAAACATGCAACCGCTTATCTGAACGGCCGCTTTTATGAGAATATGTCCGTTAGAACCTTAAAAGGCGTACTCACGGAAGTCAGCACGGCGCTGGACCCCCAGCCGGGAGAGGATACGCTGGACCTTGGCGGCGACTTTCTTCTGCCGGGGTTTGTGGATGTGCATATCCACGCCTTTATGGGCATGGATACCATGGCCGGAGAGGAAGCCGTGCGCCACATGAGCCGGGAGCTGAAAAAGACCGGCGTGGCCGGCTTTTTGCCCACCACCATGAGCGCCTCCATACAGGATACACAAGCGGCCCTGCAAGGCATCGACGCCGTAATGAAGCACCCCGAGCCCAAAGGCTCCATCATATTGGGCGCGCATATGGAGGCGCCGTTTTTGAACACCCACCGGTGCGGCGCCCAGGTAGCCGCCTATTTCCTGCCCCCTTCCATGAAAGCCTGGTTCCAAATGACGGGGG
This sequence comes from Bacillota bacterium, assembly GCA_023458835.1. Classification (GTDB taxonomy): domain Bacteria; phylum Bacillota; class Clostridia; order Christensenellales; family Aristaeellaceae; genus JAEWAH01. Next base: position 13,513 of record JAEWWY010000073.1, on the reverse strand, counting down.
AATTCGCGCCCATTGTCCGCATCATCACCCTGGCTCCGGAGCTCGACGGGGCCGAGGGCTGGATACGTCAAATCGCCGCCCAGGGGATCGTGGTATCCATCGGCCATTCCGACGCCACCTGCGAGCAGACGCATCTGGCGGCGGACTGGGGCGCTACCCACGTCACCCACCTGTTCAATGCCCAAACGCCCCTTAACCACCGGGAGCCCGGCGTTCCCGGCGCAACCCTCACCGACGACAGGCTGTACGCGGAGGTGATCGGCGATGGCATCCATCTGCATCCGGACACCCTCCTGATGACCCTGCGCGCCAAGGGAAGGGAAAAGACGGTGCTTGTCACCGACGCCATGGAGGCCGCGGGCATGCCGGAAGGCACGTATCAATTGGGCGGCCAGACGGTGTATGTCAAGGACGGGGCCGCGCGGCTTTCTTCCGGCACCCTGGCCGGCTCCACCCTTACCATGGCCCGGGGGCTGAAAAACCTGATCCGCTTCGGCATGAAGCCGGAGGACGCGGTTTATATGGCCACCCAGTCTCCCGCCGATTCCATCGGCGAAAAGCTGCTGGGCCGCATTGCGGCCGGCGCGCCGGCCATACTCACCCGCTGGGACAAGGGCTGGAACATGGTATCGGTAATCGGGTAACGGCGCGGCATATTCATGCATGAAGGATCAGAATTCTACCAAAACTCCCCCTGATGCTACATTTGCCTTCAGGCATTTCTATTGCCTGGAAGGCGCTTTTGCGGTACAATAAAAGGGGGCATATTCCCCTTTCAGGAGGAGACCCATGAATAACAAGCCCTGCGGCGCGCCCTTTTACGGGCAGTTTCTGCAAAAGATAAAGGAACGGATCCCGCAGGACCGGATACTTTTACAAGCGCCCATGTCGGAGCATACGACCATCCGCATCGGCGGTCCTGCCGATATACTGGTAACGGCGCAAAGCGCACAGGAAATCGCCTTTCTTGTATCCTGCGCCAAGGAATATCATATTCCCATGATGATGCTGGGCAACGGCAGCAACCTTCTGGTGAAGGACGGGGGCATCAGGGGCCTGGTGGTGAAGTTCGGGGAGGAGATGTCTGCCCTTTCGGTGGAAGGCACGGTGCTGACCGCCGGGGCGGGGGCTTCCCTGGCCGCTGCCGCCAAGGAAGCCGCCCGGTACGGCCTGACGGGGCTGTGCTACGCCTGCGGCATACCCGGTACGGTGGGGGGCGGCGTATATATGAACGCCGGAGCCTACGGCGGGGAGCTGAAGGAAGCCATTATCCAGGTGGAAGCCGTCACGGAGGATGGGCAGATATGCACATACACCGGGGAAGAGATGCATTTTGGCTACCGCCACAGCCGTGCCCAGGAGGAGACGCTGATCATCACCTCCGTAAAATTCCGGCTTATCCCCGGTGACAAGGATGCCATTTGGGCGGACATGAAGGAGTTCAACCGCCGCCGCAACGAAAAGCAGCCCATGGATGTGCCCAGCGCAGGGAGCACCTTCAAGCGCCCGGAGGGCCACTTTGCGGGGCAGCTCATCGACCAGGCGGGGCTTCGGGGCGTGAAGGTGGGCGACGCCCAGGTAAGCGAAAAGCACGCGGGCTTCCTGGTGAACACCGGAAACGCCACCGCCGCGGATTTTCTGTCGCTCATCTCCCTGGTGCAGCGCACCGTACAGGAAAAGCACGGCGTGTGGCTGACCCCGGAGGTGCGCATCGTTGGCGAGGATTCCGCCATGTATTCCCTTTAATTTTTGACCCGTAGGAAGGAAGGAAAAGTACCATGCGGTTTTTGATCCTTACAGGCCTGTCCGGTGCGGGCAAAACGGTGGCCATCCGCTATCTGGAGGACCTGGGGGCTTTTTGTATCGACAACCTTCCTCCCATGATGATCATCAAATTCATGGAGGCCTGCCAGACCTCCCCCATGCGGGTGCCCTTGGTGGCCATGGCGGTGGATGTGCGCAGCGGCGAGTTTTTTGATGCCCACGCGGTACGCAAGGTTATCAACGAAACCCGTGAGGTCGGCTATCAGATCGAAACGCTGTTTATGGAAGCCAGCGACGACGTATTGGTGAGCCGGTACAAGGAAACAAGGCGGGACCATCCCCTGGCCAGTGAAAACGTGGGCCTGCAGGAGGCCATCCTGGCGGAGCGGGAGCTGTTGCAGCCCCTGCGGGAAACGGCCAATTACCTGATCGATTCCAGCACCCTGCGGCCAAGGGCCCTGCAAAAAATGCTCTCTGACATCCTGACCACGCAAAGCGATAACCAGTACCTGCGTTTGGAGATCCTTTCCTTCGGCTTCAAGCGCGGCCTGCCCCGGGAAGGCGACCTGGTATTTGACGTGCGCTTTTTGCCCAATCCCTTTTATGTGGAGGGGCTGGGGCGGCATACGGGGCTGGACGAGGATGTGCGGACCTATGTTCTGGAGCATCCCGTAACGGCGGAATTTTTGACGAAGACCATGGAAATGCTGGATTTTCTGCTGCCCCATTACCAGGAGGAAGGGAAGCACAGGCTGGTGGTGGCCATCGGCTGCACCGGCGGCGCCCACCGCAGCGTGGCCATTTCCGAGGAGCTGGCCGTCCGCCTGCGCGCCCAGGGCTTCCGGGTGGATGTGAACCACCGGGACCTTGATCTGGAACAGGCGCACTGGAAAATGCTGTAGCATTCCGGGAACATGATTGCATCATTTTCTTGGGTTTTCACGATTTCCTTGTATGCCCCGTTCACCGTCCTGCGCTTCGCTTGTCCTGTTCAGGCCATAGGGCCAGGAAATCGTGTAAGGAACGCTTGCCGCGCAAGCCCCGCCCGGACGGAAAAGCCATCCGGGACCTATGTCATTCTGAGCGAAGCGAAGAATCTTGGCCTCCTTGCAGCATAAAGATTCTTCGGCCGCTTCGCTCCCTCAGAATGACACGTTGGCATTTTAGTCAGCGCTTACTGGGGAAAAGGCGGGGCGCAGCGCCGGATGAGGTGCCTGGTTACGGATACCCGCTTTCCTGCCAACACCCCATCAGCCGCCTTTCGGCTCTCTCCGCAAACTATTCCGAACTTTTCCGGCGACCCACCAAGGAGGTTCCTTTGTCTTTTTCCTCCATCGCCAAGGATGAGCTGGTGCGGCTTCCCTTTGGAAAGCCCTGCTGCATGCTCAGCGAATTGAGCGCGCTCCTGCAAACATCCGCCTCCCTTTCCCTAAGGGGAAGCGGGCAGGTGCGCCTTACCTTCCGGGTGGAAAACGCCGGGCTGGCCAGGCGTATCTTTCTTCTTTTGCGCACGCTTTTTTCCATTACCCCATCACTGCATTTCATACGCCACAGCCGCCTGGGCGGCCAGCGCAGCAGCGTTTTGACATTGGAGACGGAGGATGCGCAAAAGCTGCTGAAAGCCCTTGGCATGATGGCCGCCGGGGAGGACGGCACACCGCGCCTTACGCGCACCTCGCCCAGGAATGCCGCCCTCCGGCAATGCTGCCGCAAGGCCTTTCTGCGGGGCGCGTTCCTGGGGGCGGGTTCCATTACCAGCCCGGAAAAGGGCTATCATTTTGAAATCGTGGCCGGCGAAGCGAACCTTGCGTCAGCTTTGACCCGCATGATGGAAAAATCCGGCCTTCCTGCCAAACAGATGGCCCGAAAGGGCACAATTGTGGTATACTTGAAAGAGAGCGAGCAGATTGTGTCCGCGCTGGGGCTGATGGGGGCGCACCAGGCGCTTCTGTCCTTGGAAAACACCCGCGTCCACAAAAATGTAATGAATTATGTCAACCGCATGATGAATTGCGATACCTCCAACATGGAAAAACAATTGGACGCTTCCCGCCGCCAGATCGAAGCCATCCGCGCCCTGTCCCTATCCAAGGGGTTGGGTACGCTCCCTCCTTCCCTCCAGCAGGTAGCGCGGCTGAGGCTTTCACAGCCGGAAGCCACGCTTTCGCAGCTTGGCGAAATGCTGGACCCGCCCCTTGGCAAATCCGGCGTCAATCACCGCCTGCGCAGGATCGTAGAGCTCTCGCAGGCGCTGGACACACATAAGGAGGATGAACCATGATACGAAAAGAAGTCGCCCTGCCCGGCCGGGAGGCATTGCAGCGCCGCACCGCGGCCCAGCTCGTACAGGTAGCCAGCCGCTTCGACGCTCGCATCATGATCGAGCATCACAGCAAGGTCATCAATGCCAAAAGCATGCTGGGCCTTTTATCGCTGGGCACAGCGATTGACGGAAAGCTGTACCTTGTGGCGGACGGTGAGGATGAGCAGCGGGCTGTGGATGCCATTGTCCGGCTGCTGGACAGCAATTTTGCCGACTGAACCCATCCGCCATATCCCTTTACCGGCCAAAGCCGGAAGCGTTTTTGCTGCAAAAAAACAGGCCGTCGGCGCTTTTAAAGCCCGCGGCCTGTTTTTTATTTGTACGTCTGGCAAAAGACCTTTACGAACCAGTCCTTGGAATGCAGCTTGTAGGAGATCTTCTCGTCCACCTGCATCTCCCCGGGCAGGGGCTCCATATTCTTTTCCTTTTGCGCCGCTTCCTCCGAGCTGTCATAGTAGTACTGGTACTTTTTGACCCGGCTGGATACGTTGCCCTCGATGGTGGTCAGCAGATAGCGGCCGTCCCCCAGGTCCTGAACATCCGCCACCAGCCCGGTATGGATGTTGTTGTAGGATTTTTTCGTTACGCTGTAGATGACCATGTAGCCCGGCCTCGGGATGCCGGTGGTGCGCTCCATCTTTTGATAGCCCTTCAATATCTTGCCCACAGCGGCCTCGCTGATGGCATAGGTTGCATCCTCCGGCACCTTTTCCGCATTCCCCACCCGGGACATGGGCACCCCGGCCTCTTCAAAGCACCAGCCCACAAAAGCGCCGCACCAGCCGAAGGCCACGCCATCCTTGCCGGTGTACCATTTGGTATACTTGTTGGCGCGTTTGATGCCTTTCAAATCCAGGGTGGTGAATTCATTTTCCGCGATGGCGATGGCCTTTTTTATCAGCTCCGTAGGCACATTCTCATCCACCGTCAGCGGATGGGAGGTAGTTACGCCCCCTGCTGTCAATAGAATGTCACAGGTTCCTTCCGCAAGGGCGGTGATGTTTCCCTTTTCGTCCACTGTGGCCACCTGGCTATCGGTGGATTCCCATTTTTCCGCCGCCGGCGCCGCCATGGTCTCTCCCGGATGCATTTCAAGCTGCAAAGCCTTATCCATCTCCTGGGCGCTGGCCCCGGGAAGCATCAGGCATACAGCCAGCAGCAAGAACGCAAATCTTTTCACCATGATCCCATACCTCCGTTATCCATGAGTATATCACACATATGGATCAAACGGAGGGAAAGAGGCGGCTTTTACAAAGGTTTTGCAATTATGCAGCCGTATTGGGCAAGCTGCGGATTGCACAATCCATAGTAGAGAAGGCAGCAGCAGCAGCAAGCATAATGGAATTGCCCTTTGACCTCAGCCATGGCGTACGCCCTTCCAGGCTTCTCCGCCGGATCACTCCCCGTCCTTTTCCCTGTCCCGCCTATGCTGGATCAGCCCAGACACCAGGGCAATGATCAGGCTCACCGCCGAAATGATAAACAATACTACCGCGGAATTGTCTCCATTTGCAGCCTCCGCGGCAGGCAGCGCGCCGCTCCTGACCAGCACGGCCGCCGCCACCGCGGCCACCGCCACGGCAAAGGCTGCCAGAATGATGGTTTTTCTCCGCCTGCGGGGGCCGCTTTCCCCAGGCGGGAGATAGGCGTTGCCCAGTATGATCCTCACCTGATAGACGCCCGCGCACACGGTGAGCAGCGCCATCATATTGGCCGGATAAGGAAGCCACCTCACCCCCGCCCCATAGAGCGCCGTATCGATCAAAATCCCATAGAGCAATAGCATAAAGCATTGATTGCCGATGCGGTCCCGGTGCGCCCGCTGCCTTTCATCCAGGCCGTGTTTATCAGGATTCATGCGCATCCTCCTCCCAGAACAATTCATCCAGGCTTTTCCCCAAGGCTTTGCATATGGCAATGCACAGGTTGATGGTGGGGTTGTAATCACCGCTTTCGATGGCGTTGATGGTCTGCCTCGTCACGCCCACCGCTTCCGCCACATCCTTCTGCGACATATCCTTTAAAGCTCTGGCCGCCTTCAGGCGAAGATTCCTGCCCATGCCGCTTACCTCCTTTCGCCTGTGTTTACAGCCAAATCATATCATATCCCAGACACTATGTCAATTATATTTTACATAAAGAATTTTATTTTTGATATCTTTAAACCAGGGAAACAAAAAGCCCCCATGCCGTGGATTGTTCCCCGGCGCGGCGGCTTTCCGCGGTCATGCGTCATATACCCGAAGGTCCAGGGCGACAGTCAAGCCCTGGACCTTCGGATGCGCAACTTGCTTTTTCTTGTTTACACCTTCCTTTGCCTTCATAAAAATCCAAATGGGATTGCCCTGAGGCATATACGACAAGCGCTTGTCCCATATAAAACTGAATGGTATAATCAAAATAATGAAGGTCCGCCAAAGGATGACGTAAAGGCTTTTGTGAAAGGATGCTCTTTGCTGTGAAAACGAAATATCAAGAAGAATTGGTAAATGCCTATTTATCTCAATTCCAGGATGAAATCAAACAGTTATACCGCGATATCATCCTGTATTTGTCCGAACTTGGATATAACCCCAAGAAGGAAAAGTCAAGCATATCCTTCAAACATGACCTGCACAATAAGCAAATGGTCAAAATGGGCGCAAGGATAAGCAAGAAAGGCCCTTCCCCCTTTTTCTCCCTGAGATTTTCCGCCTGCCGCGGGTATTCGCAAAAGTTTATCGACATTGTCAGCTCTTACATGATGAAATACCCCACCCGTGCCGCCCGGTGCCCGGGCGGCGGTTGCAGCTTTTGCGCCGGCGAAGCCGATACGCATGTCTATACACACTTACTCCCCGATGGCAGGCGCAAATCGCACTGCGGCGCATATGCCATTGAAATCCCGGACATTGCAACTGAGGATATAGGAGAGATCAAGAAGCTTATCAAAGAAGAACACGAATACTTATTAAAATATGAAGCCGGCGTATCGTAACATTTGTCATGCAAGGGGCGTCGCATTGCGCTCATGCCGCAATTGACGGGAGGGCCTTCCCATGCGGATGGTGCCCGTCAGAAGCACGCACAGCAGGGAAACCCCCACGTCTGCGATCACCGCCAGCCACATGTTGGCTACGCCCGCGATGCCAAGCGCCATCACCAGCAGTTTGACCGCAAGCGCCAGCACCACGTTCAGCCGCACGATGCGGGCAGTGCGCCTGGCGGTTTTGATCCCTTCCGGCAGGGCGCTCAGCGTGCCGGCCGCCAGAACACAATCCGCCGCTTCCATGGCGGCCTGGCTGCCGATGCCGCCCATGGCGATGCCCACATGGGCAGCGGCCAGCACAGGCGCATCGTTGATGCCATCCCCCACAAAGGCCACGCGGCGGCCGGAGGCGGCGATTTCCTTTACGGCATCCACCTTGCCTTCCGGCAAAAGCCCGGCCCGCACTTCGGATATATTGGGAAGACTTTTGACAGCCTGCGCGCCCGTTTGCGAATCGCCCGTCAGCACGGTGACGGAGCCCACGTTCAGTTGATCCAGTGCCGCAAGAACTGCGGGAGCCTCCTGCCGCAGGGCATCGCTCAAATGGAAGCTGCCCAGGTACCGCCCGTTTTCCGAGGTATGCACCTGATCGCCCGCATGCTCCCGGGGAACTTCCATCCCGTTATCCAAAAGCAGGCTGTGGCTGCCGCACAATATTTCACGCCCGTTTTCCCTTGCCATAACGCCCTTGCCGGGGATTTCCTCGTAGGCTTCCACCGTTTTCCAAAGGGAGTGGGAGGAAAGCCATTCCTGCGCCTCCCGGGATGTAAGGATGCTGCGGGCCAGGGGATGCTGCGCTTTGCTTTCCGCGTTAAGCGACGCTTCCAGCAATTCATCCGGCGTGACGCCCCGGGCCGGGTGCACCGCCTGCAGGCGGAACACGCCCTCCGTCAATGTGCCTGTTTTGTCCAAAGCCAGGGCGTCAACCTTCGCCAGCGCTTCCAGCGCCGCGCCGCCCTTGATAAGAAGTCCCCGGCGGGCGCTGTCGCCCATCCCGGCCACGTATCCCAAGGGAACGGATAAAACCAGCGCGCAGGGGCAACTGATCATCAGCAGCAGCAGCGCCCGGTAACCCCAATCCGCGAAGCTGCCCAGCCCGAGCATGGGCGGCAAAAGGAAGATCAGCGCGGCCACAAATACCACCGCCGGCGTGTACACGGCGGCAAACTTGCCAAGGAACCGTTCCGGGGCGGCCTTTTTGGCAGCCTCCTCCCGCGTCAAACGCAGGATGCGGGCAACGGTGCTTTCAGCGGCGGGCTTTTCACACAGGATACGGATCAGCGCCCCCGTATTCCGGCTGCCGGAGAGCACCTTGTCCCCCGGCGCGCAGCTTACCGGAACGGATTCACCGGTAAGCGCGGAAAGATCCAGCGCGCTTTGACCCAAAAGGATTTCCCCGTCCACGGGCACCCGCTCCCCCGTGCGCACTTCCAGAATATCGCCCGGCTGCACGGCGGCGGTGGGCATATCCACCACCTCGCTGAGCACCACGTGGGCCGTGTCGCTTACCAGCTTCGACAGCGCCCGCAGGTCGCCGCGGCCCTTTAGAACGGCCATGTCCTGCAGCGTTTCGCCCACGCGGTAAAACAGCATGACCGCCGCCGCCTCCGCGCCTTCCCCCAGCGCCCAGGCGCCCAGGGTGGCAATGGTCATCAACAACGTTTCATCCAGCGTCTGCCCGCCTTTCAAACGCAAAAACGCCGTTTTCACCACCGGGAAGCCTACCAATAAGTAAGCGGCTATCTCCAGCAGCGTTTTGCAAAGGGGCCAGATGGTTTCCAATAACATGCCCGCTATCAAAAGCATCAGGGAGGCGCCCACGGCCATGAAGGCCTGCATGAACTCCCTCCGCTTGCTGTTCTCTTCCTGTATCACATCGCCCGCGGTCTGCTCCTGCCAGACAAAAACCTGCGTTTCCGGCTCTATGGCCTTGACCGTATCCCTGATCCGGGTCTCGATTTCCATGGCGGGCTCCCCCGCGAATTCAACCGTCAGCCGCTGGGAGGCAAAATGCACCTGCGCATTTTTTACACCCGCCAGCGCGCCTACCGCATGGCCGATCTTCTTGGCACAATTTGCGCAATCCAGGTCCTTCAGCCGGTAGTTTCTGACCATAGGTCTTCCGCCTTTCCTCCCGGTATTCTACCCAGAGTACAATAAATGAGCGATCACTCATATTTATTATATGCGCGTTCGCTCATATGTGTCAAGAGTCATATGAACATTTCTTCAAATATTTTCACAAGCCGCAGGCGATTATTCCTCTTCGCTCATTTCCTCCATGATCATGGGCGCCATGCCGAGCACGTCATCCACCGGAAGGCTGAAGGAAAAGCCGTGGCCTGGCGTATTAAGGCCGGCGGACTTGCATATTTCCTGCATGACGGGCAGCTTTAGCTCCCGACGCAAAAGAACGAGCACCACTTCCTTTTCCGGCTGGATGGTGATGCCGAAAAACTTTTCCGCCTCCTCCCGGCCCGCGCTGCGGCCATGCAGCACCGTGCCGCCACGGGCCCCGGCCCTTGCGGCGGCCTCCATCACCTGGTCGGAAAAGCCGCGGTTTACAATGGTAATCACAAGACTATGTTCATGGTTGTCCATATCATTCACCTCGTATTTGGATGCCGTCTCCCTGTCGGAGCCTCCGTGCCCAATCCCTGATAAATAGCTTAACGTTTTGCTTCCGCCTACGCTGGATAGAGGAATGGTAAAGGCAATGCCCCGGCCCGGCGCGTCCAGGCGCATGGCCTGCATGAGCTTGCGCAGCGCGTGGAGGCCGCCATCCACCGGAATGGTGCTGACCACCACGTCCTTTTCCGTTTCCCCCAGGCCCAGATAATTCAAAACAGCCTTGCGGGCCGTTCCCTTGCCCAGCATGATGGTATGGAACAGTGCGCCTTCCTTTTTCATCAAGTCCGCCACGCTTTGTCCCTTGCCCCGGTCCACGATGGTCGCGAGCAGCTTCAAATGCACGGCCGGGCCTTGCTTCACGGCGCAGGCATCACCTTCCACAGCACATGCGCCCTGATGGTTTTCCATGATCTTTCCTCCTTGCATGCTATACGTTCCTGTGGCTACAATTCGATAATTTCCTCATTCTCCGGCGGCTGCTCCCCGGAAGTATCCTGCTTAACCGCACGCTCATCCCTGCGTGATTTGAGCGCAAATATCAACCCCAATATCTGGATGGTGATCAACGGCGTCATGGCCACCATGGCCACTGTGCCGAAGGCATCCTTCAATATATTTCCCCCCATGGCAGTGGTGACACCCATGGAAAAAGGAAGCAGAAAGGTCGCCGTCATCGGGCCGGAGGCCACGCCGCCGGAGTCGAAGGCGATGGCCGTGAAGATGGGCGGCACAAAGAAGGAAAGCGCCAGCGCCAGGATATACCCCGGCACCAGGAAAAACCAGAGGCTCAGGCCCGTCATCGCCCGCACCATCGACAGCCCCACAGACATCGCCATGCCCGCGGCGAGGCTGCCCAGCATGGCTTTTTTGGAGATGGCGCCGCCCGTCAGCTCCTCCACCTGCTCGTTGAGCACGTGGACGGCAGGCTCGGCCGATACGATGAAGTACCCAATCACCATCCCTAAGGGGATGAGAACCCAATTATAGGGCAATTCCGCCATCTGCCGGCCCAAAAGGTTGCCGGCGGGCATGAAGCCTACGTTCACCCCAACGAGGAACACCACCAGCCCCAGATATGTATATAACACACCTACCCCTATGCGCGCAAGCTGGCTTTTGGGCAATTTCAGGTACCGCCACTGAAAGAAGAGGAAGACTGCCACAATGGGGCTCAAAGCAATGGCCACATCCCGGAAGTAGTGGGGCAGCGCTTTCCCGAACAGATGCAATATGTCAACGGTCGTCGCCGGATTTTCCAACAGAATTTCCGCTACCGCCTCCGGCTGGGCCGGATAGAACAGGCCCATCAGCGTCACGGCCAGAATGGGTCCGACGGAGCAAAGCGCCACCAAGCCAAAGGAATCATCCTGGGAATTCTTGCCCACCCCCACGCCGGCCACACCAATGCCCAGCGCCAGGATAAAGGGCACCGTGATGGGGCCGGTGGTCACACCGCCGGAATCGAACGCTACCGCCAGATAATCAGGGTTGGCAAAGGCGGCCAAACCAAAAACGACCGCGTAGAAAACAATAAGCAGAATGCGCAGGGAAACCTGGAACACGATGCGCACCGTTGCCACCACCAGAAACAGGCCCACGCCCAGCGCCACCGCGCCGATGATCACCGCATCCGGTATGGCGGGCACCTGCCGGGCCAGAACGCTCAGGTCAGGCTCCGCCACAGTGATGAGTATTCCCATCAGCAGCGAGACCGCAATCATCAGGAACAGCCTGCGGCGTTTTGTCAGGTATGCGCCCATATGCGTGCCCATGGGCATCATGGCCATATCGGCCCCCAAAGTAAAAAAACCCATTCCCAGGATCAGCATCACCGCTCCTACCAAAAACAACCCCATAATGCCTACCTGCATGGGGGAAATGGTAAAAGTGAGCAGCAGCACAATTCCTGTGATGGGAAGGACGGAAGACAGTGATTCCCGGACCTTTGAAGACAGTTTTTTGCGCAACGCGTGTCCTCCTTTCGTCAAAAGCGCCGGCTTGGTCCAGCGCTTTTTTGAAAATATCGGCGGAAAAAGGATACCGCTTTTGTGAGCATACCATGTTCCGGCCAAATTGACAACCCGCGGAGCCGGTAGTTTTTTATTTTTTCCAATACCATATAAAAAATAGTGCCGGCATCAATAGCATATCCAAACGCAAAGCAAGGTTTCCCTTTTTATGCGCCGGGCATACTGATCGCCAAAGGAGGTGAAATCATGCAGACGAACCATGAACATCTTTTGGACAAAAACCATCAGGCGGCGGAATATGATTACTCCCTCCACGCTTCGGTACGGGAGATCGTGGACAGCCATGCCGGTGAAATCAAGACCCAGGAAGACCTGATCCAGGTTGCCAACCGGGGCATGACGAATATGCTGAAGCAGTACGGCGGAATATACGATAACAGCAGCCGCTACCCCCCATAATGCGCTTGCATCGCGGGGGATTCCATGACGCACCCCTATAGAAGCGGCTGCCCTTTCGCAGACGCCAAGCCATTCAGAAGCGTGTCATTCACCCCTGCGGCATAAAAAAGTTGATTGGCTTTTCCCCCGGCTGCATATGCCCCGGCAGAGAAGCCAATCAACGCTGTATACCGTAGAGGCGAATTGCATACGCCCGCCTATCTTCGGCTTCGTGGCGCTACACCATCTCTATTTCAAAGGCGTCCCATGGAATCTGATCGGCACGCGCGCCTTTTATGATATCGTCCACATGCAGCAGCAAAGGGAAATCCTCCGGCCTCACCCGCCCTTGTGCCGCCAAGGCGCGAATGGCCTCGGCGGTGCGCTTTGCAATGACGACGGATTCCAATGTTACGCCCTTTAGTTCCGCCATTGCGTCCTCAAAAGAATAGCCCTTGCCCAGAAGCGTGCCGATCAAACGCGTGCGTCCGCCATAAACCGTTACGTACAGATCGCCCGCACCGATATAGATGCTTTGGTCACGGCAGCCATATAGCGCCAGGATCTTGCGCATTTCCTTTACGCTTTGACCAAAGAGCGCCGCCTGCGAGTTGTAATGCATCTGGCCGTCTTTCCTTTCAGAAAGCCCTATCGCCAACGTAACGCCCAGCGCAAAGGCATTTTTCAGCGCAACCGCGCACTCCACCCCCATGATATCCGTGGACAAGCTGATATGATAATAAACGGTCTTTAAAATGGATTTCATCTTGCGCAAAACTTCGATGTCCTCACCGCAGAAGCATACCTCCGTCTGGTCCTGGGCCGCCAGTTCATAACTGGTGCATGGGCCGCCGACTGCGTTGAGGGAAATCCTTTTCCCGCCCAGCTTCCGCGCATAATATGCCGGATAGCTGATCAGTTCACCCCTGCCCGTGTGGATCATGCCCTTGGTAACGCTAAGCACCGGCAGGGTTTCGGGAATAATGGAAAGGACATTCTCTGCAAACCAATCCACACCAAAGCTGCTTACGCCGCCGATCAATAGATCCGCGCCGGACAGCGCCTGCCGCAACTCTTCTATTTGATAATATTTTACACCGTCAGGCAACTGATATTTCAGTGTTTTATGATAGCCCGTTTTTTGGGCTTCCTCAATGATTTCCCGGTCCAGATGGGTGCCGATCAAGCGCACTTCGTGCCCGTTGTCACGGGCAGGGAACGACATGGCGGATCCCATCATGCCGGAACCTACAATCGCAATGATGCTCATGCCTGCTCACTTCTTTCTTTCGGAAAAATAAACGTTTTATAAATGAAGTCCAATTTCTTTCAGGATCGCGAGAATCGTGCCGGGAT
>JAEWWY010000072.1 GCA_023458835.1 Bacillota bacterium | reverse complement strand
CTTTGGCGCATGCTACCAGCGAAAAGGGAGGCGATATTTTGGCAAGCGTGTTTGAAACCCTGTCCCCGCAGGATCGCAGAAAATATGAGACTGCCCGGGAGCTGGGTTTATTGGACCGCGTGGTTGAAGTGGGCTGGGCAGGCCTGACCGCCAAGGAAAGCGGCCGCATCGGCGGCAAAATGGGGCGTAAGCGCTCCCGCAAGCGGCAGGGATGATGAACCTGAAACAAAAGCTTTGAGGTGTATGAATGTATACAGCCTTTGCACAGGTGTACGATGCATTGATGGCGGATGTGAACTATCCCGCTTGGGCGGATTTTTACCGGCAAATGATGGCGCAGCACGGAATCCGGGAAGGAAGGGTGGCCGAATGCGCCTGCGGCACAGGCGGGCTCACCCTTCCGCTTTATCAGATGGGGTTTGGCATCACGGGAGTCGATATCTCTGCGGAAATGCTGTGGCAGGCGGCCCAGAAGGCCCGGAAGGCGGGAGCGGCCATCCCTTTTGTGAAACAGGACATGTGCGGCCTTCGACTGCACCGGGCCATGGATGCCGTGTTATGCACCTGCGACGGGGTGAACTACCTGACGACCCCAGGGCAGGTGCAGGATTTTTTTCGGGCCGCCTTCCAGGCACTGCGGCCAGGCGGCGGCTTGTTTTTTGATATTTCCACGCCCTACAAGCTTCAAAACCTGCTGGGCAACCAATTGCTGGGGGAGGACCTGCCAAATATTACATACCTTTGGCAGAACCATTACTCCCCCAAAACGAGCATAGTAGATTTGGAATTGTGCATCTTTGTCAGGCGGGAGGACGGCCTGTACCACCGCATGGAGGAAAAGCAGCGCCAGCGCGCCCATACCATGACGGAACTGGAAAACTGGCTTCGGGAGGCAGGCTTCTCCGGGATCACGTTTTACGGCGACTGCCATTTAATGCGCCCGGGGGACAAGGAAAAGCGCTGGCACGTGGCCGCCCTTCGAAGGCCTGACCCAAGGGCTTACAGGTGAAACAGAAAACCATTGAATTTCGTTGAATCTATGGGAAGGAATCACGCAAAGATGCAGCCATCATATAATCAGCAGGATGAACTGCTTCATGTTTCCCTGATGGACGGGCAGGCACGGGTGCTCCTGTGCACCACCCGGCAGTTGACCCAGGAAGCGGCGGACATCCACCGCACCACGCCCGTATGCACAGCGGCGCTGGGCAGGCTCATGACCGGCACCGCCATGATCGGCGCCATGCTCAAGGGCGCAAAGGATTCCGTGACCGTGACCATCAAGGGCGGAGGCCCGGCCGGCACGCTGATGGCCGTATCCGTGCCCGGCGAAGTAAAGGCGTGCATGGATAATCCCCAGGTGGTTTTGCCCCTTGCGCCCGGCGGCAAGCTGGATGTAGGCGGTGCGGTGGGCAGGGAAGGACGCATGTCCGTTGTAAAGGATATGGGCATGAAGGAGCCGTATATCGGCCAGGTGGAGCTGGTGTCCGGCGAGATCGCCGAGGATTTTGCGCTGTATTTTACCAAAAGCGAGCAGCAGCCCTCCCTGGTGGCCTTGGGCGTGCTGGTGGCGGGAGAACAGGTATTGCAGTCAGGCGGGATTCTTGTGCAGCCGCTGCCCGGATGCATGGAGGAAACACTGTCGGAGTTGGAGCTGCGCTTACCCATGTTTGCCTCCATCAGCAACGAACTGAACTATGCGGCCATCGACCAGTTGGCGGAGGATTGGTTCAGGGGCATGGATCCGGTCATTTTGAAAAGGCTGCCCCTGGGCTTTCGGTGCGGCTGCACCCGCGAGCGCATGGAACGGGCGCTGGTAACGTTGGGGAAACGGGAGTTGAACCAATTGATTGAGGAGGATCAGGGGGCGGAATTGAACTGCCATTTTTGCCGCAATAGCTATGCTTTTTCCAAAGATGAGCTTCAGGAGCTTGTAAGGCAGGCCTCCCGGCCGTGATTATATGTTTGGTAACCCGCGCGCGGGTTGCTGGCCGGCGGGCCGTGTGCGGAACCGGAACGCCGGCAAACATGATATAATATGTTCAGCGGCCCGTGCACGGGTTGCGGACCGGCGGGCCGTATATGGGACTGGCGCGCCGATAAGCATGATATAATGGAAAGGGGTCCACAGTGCCCCGCCGGAGATTTTCTATGAAAGAAGCAAGTATTTCCCGCCGCCGCGGAGATGTGGTGCCCTTTGCCCGCTCCACCGCTTACTGGCACAGGCGGGCCATGGACAACCGCCGGAGTTTACGGTTTCCCGAAGCGGTGGAGCTTTTGCGGAGCGCAGCCCGCCAGGAGCCGGACAATGTGGAGATTCAAATGGACCTGGCGGAGACGCTCAGCGAAATGGAGTGCTTCGAGCAGTCCAGCCGCCTTCTGTATGGGCTGTTAAGCCGCGATCCCAATCTGGCGGAATGTTATTACGGCCTGGCCTGCAACGATTACGGCCTGCAAAAAAACGAGGAGGCGCTGGATGCGCTGATTCATTACCTGCGCCTGGCCCCGGAGGGTCCCTATGCCGAGGAAGCCAGGGACATGCTGGAAATGCTCTCCGGGGTGGATTTCGGCCCGGGCAACAGCCGGGGGGAATTGCTTATCCGCCGGGGGATGAAAGCCTTTGCCGATGACAAGCCGCACATGGCTACGGAGCATTTGAAAAGGGCGCTGCGCGTTTCCAGGGATATGACAAGGGTCCGCACCATGCTTTCCCTTTCCCTTTTGTCGGAAGGGAAGCCCAGGGAGGC
>JAEWWY010000071.1 GCA_023458835.1 Bacillota bacterium | reverse complement strand
GGCCCATGTTTCCCCAATACCCCGCTCCCATACCCGCATCTTCAGCGTGTTGCGGTCAATGACCTGGGCAAAGGATATGTTGGCCCGCTGGGGAAACAAAGGATCATTTTCCATGGCGGGGCCTATGCTTTCCAAATCGACTTGATCCACGTCCGGCACGAAGATCACGCAATGGGGATTGCCCATGGAAAGGCACGTGATCTCCCACTCCCCGCCGGCCAAATGCACCTTGCGGCGGATGACCTCGCCGTCAAGCCTTACCGGCACCCTCCAGGACGTGAAATCCGGCTGGCCCATCTTCACGCAGGCGGAGTATACCGTATCCTCCCGCACATAAAGCTTAAGCGATTTTAATCCCCCGCCCGTCTCCAAAACCATGGAATCCTTGCGTACCCTGCCCGATTCGTACAGGTATTTTCCCACGCAGCGCATGGCGTTGCCGGCCACCTGGCCTTCGCTGCCGTCTGCATTGAACATACGCATCCTCGCATCGGCCTTTTGGGAAGGGAGGATCAACACGATGCCGTCGCCGCCAATGCCCTTGCGGCGGCTGGATACCCGCACGCTTAACGATTCCGGGCTCAAAATCTCCTGCTCAAAGCAATCAAAATAGATATAGTCATTGCCCGTTGCCCGCATTTTGATAAAGCGCAGCTTCTCCCGTGTTTTGCGCATGTGGTTCATATCCACCAGTTCCATGCTCTCCTGGGAGTACCTGGATGTCAATGAATTGCAAAGCGCGTTGGCCGTATCCATGCTGGTAAACACAGGAATGGCCCGTTCCACCGCCTTGCGCCGGAGCTTTACGCTGGCCTTGGTGGGAAAGCGCCCCTTGCTGGAGGTGGAGATCACGATATGCACATACCCCTGCTCCAATAAAGCGGCGGTATCCTCCCGGTTCACTTCCATTGCCTTCAATCCGGCCTCCCGCAGCGCTTTGCAGGTGCCGGGGGTAGCGTACAAGGAAAAGCCCAGGGCGGCAAACTTGCGGGCCGTCTCCGCCGCTTCCCGCTTGTCTTTGTCCCGCACGGTCAGAAGCAGGCCGCCCGTCTTTCTCATCTTGTAGCCGGCGGCGATCAGGCCCTTGAACAGCGCCTCCTCCAGCGTGCGGCCCACGCCCAGCACCTCGCCGGTGGATTTCATTTCCGGGCCCAAGTGCGTGTCCACATCCGCCAGCTTTTCAAAGGAGAAGGTGGGCACCTTCACCGCATAATAGGGCGCCTGGCGGTACAGCCCCGTGCCGTAGCCCATGCTTTCCAGCTTTTCCCCCAGCATGCAGCGCACGGCCAGGTCCACCACGGGCAGACCCGTCACCTTGCTGATATAGGGCACCGTACGTGAGGCCCGGGGATTGGCCTCGATCACATACACCTGGTTGTGATGGATCACATACTGGATGTTGATGAGCCCCACGGTGTTCATTTCCAGGGCCAGCGCCCGTGTGGCCTCCAGCAGCCGCTGGATCAGCGCGCCGTTTAAATTCCAGGCGGGATATACCGCGATGGAATCGCCGGAGTGCACCCCCGCCCGCTCGATATGCTCCATGATGCCGGGGATCAGCACATCGGTCCCGTCACAGATGGCATCCACCTCCACCTCCACGCCGAGCAGGTACTGATCGATGAGGATTGGATTCTCGATCCCTTGCGCCAGAATAATCTGCATGTATTCCCGGATATCATCTCCGGTCATGGCGATGATCATGTTTTGGCCACCCAGCACATAGGAAGGGCGCATCAGCACCGGGTAGGTCAAGCGCTCTGCCGCCTGGATGGCTTCCTCCAGCGTGCGCACGGTACAGCCTGCCGGGCGCCGGATATGCACCTTTTCCAGGATCTCATCAAAGCGCTTGCGGTCCTCCGCCGCGTCGATGCTGTCCGCACTGGTGCCAAGGATGGGAACACCGGAACGGTGAAGAAAATTTGTCAGCTTGATAGCCGTTTGACCGCCGAAAGCCACCACCACCCCCGTGGGCTTTTCGGTGCGCAAGACACCCATCACGTCCTCCGGGGTGAGCGGTTCAAAGTACAGCCGGTCAGCGGTGTCAAAGTCGGTGGATACAGTTTCCGGGTTGTTGTTGATCATCACCACGTCATAACCGTGCTGCTTAAGCGTCCACACGCAGTGGACGGACGCGTAATCGAACTCGATGCCCTGACCGATGCGGATGGGGCCGGAGCCTAAAACCGCCACACAGGGCTTTTTCCCGCCTTTTAAAGCAATAAATTCCTCCGCTTCGTTTTCTTCGTCATAGGTGGCGTAAAAGTAAGGCGTCTGCGCCTGAAATTCCGCGGCGCAGGTATCCACCATCTTATATACGGGCAGACGGGGATTTGTAATTTCGCAGCCGCTGATACGCCGGATGGCCGCATCCGGATAGCCGTACTTTTTTGCCTGAAGGTAGGCTTCTTCCGTGAGGCCTCCCTTGGCCAGAAGCTTTTCCATATCCAGCAGGCTTTGAACCTTGTTCAGGAAGAACAGGTCGATTTGCGTAAGCCGGTTCAGCTCCTCCAGTGAAACGCCCCTATCCATAGCCTCGTACAGCGCAAACAGCCGCTCGTCTGTGCACTCGCCGATAAAAGCCAGCAATTCCTGTAAGGAAAGGCCCTTCAGCTTTTTCATGCGCAGCGTATCCTGGGCGATCTCCGCGCCGCGGACCGCCTTCATCAGTGCCTGTTCAAAGCAGGTGCCGATGGCCATCACTTCGCCGGTGGCCTTCATCTGCGTGCCCAGGGTGCGCCGCCCGTACACGAACTTGTCAAAGGGCCACTTGGGCAGCTTCACCACCACATAGTCCAGAGCAGGCTCAAAGCAGGCGCAGGTTTTGCCGGTGACGGCATTTTTGATTTCATCCAGCGTATAGCCGATGGCGATCTGCGCCGATACCTTGGCGATGGGATAACCCGTGGCCTTGGAGGCCAGTGCGGAGGAGCGGGATACCCGTGGGTTGACCTCGATTACCGCATACTCAAAGCTGTCGGGGCGCAGAGCAAACTGGCAGTTGCAGCCGCCCTCCACCTTCAAAGCGCTGATGATGTCCAGCGCCGCCCGGCGCAGCATTTGAAATTCCTTGTCGGCAAGCGTCAGGGCCGGAGCCGCCACGATGCTGTCCCCTGTGTGGATGCCCACAGGGTCGAAGTTTTCCATGCTGCACACCGATACCACATTGCCCGCGGCGTCGCGCATGACTTCAAACTCGATTTCCTTCCAGCCGGAGATGCACTTTTCCACCAGGATCTGACCGATGGGCGACATGCGAAGGCCGTTTCCGGCAATCTCTTTCAGTTCCTCTTCATCCGCAGCGATGCCGCCGCCGCTGCCCCCCATTGTATAGGCGGGGCGTACGATCACTGGGTAGCTGATTTCCGCTGCAAATTTCAGCGCGGCCTCTACCTTCGTCACAACCTTGGAAGGGATCACCGGCTGGCCGATGGACAGCATCGTATCCTTGAATTGCTGCCGGTCTTCCGCCTTTTCGATGGTATCCCGGCTGGCGCCCAGAAGCTTTACGCCATGATCGCTCAGAAAGCCCTCCTTGTCCAATTGCATGGACAGGGTAAGCCCGCTCTGGCCGCCCAGGGTGGAAAGCAGGCTGTCGGGCTTTTCCTTCACGATGATGCGCCGGATGGTTTCCAGCGTGAGAGGCTCGATATATACCTTGGCGGCCATGGCCTGGTCGGTCATGATGGTGGCGGGATTGGGGTTGACCAGGACCACTTCCAGCCCCGCTTCCTTCAGCGCGCGGCAGGCCTGGGAACCGGCATAGTCAAACTCCGCCGCCTGCCCGATGACGATAGGGCCGGAGCCGATGATCAGCACCCGCCGGATATCAGGATTCAGCGGCATTTTTCGTCCCTCCCATCAGCGCGATAAAACGGTCGAATAAAAAGCGTGTATCCAGCGGGCCGCAGGCGGCCTCCGGATGGAACTGCACGGAAAAGGCCGGAATATCCAGATAGTCGATGCCCTCACATGTAAAATCATTGGCATTTTCATAGCGCATGCGGCTGCCATTTGGCATATGATCCAAGGACACGGCATAGCCATGGTTCTGGCTGGATATATACATCCGCCCTGTTTGAAGGTCCTTTACAGGCTGGTTGCCGCCCCGGTGGCCATATTTCAGCTTTTCCGTCCGTCCGCCGCGCGCCAGGGCCAGCAATTGATGCCCCAGGCAAATGCCGAAGATAGGAATTTTTTTCTCACATAACTTTTGCAATTCGCCGATAATATGCCCATTCTCCTTGGGATCACCGGGCCCGTTGGACAGCATCACCCCATCCGGCTGGAAAGCCAGTATTTCCTCCGCCGCCGTAAACGAAGGAACGGTGATCACCTCGCATCCCCGGGCAACAAGGCTTTTTGCAATGCTGCCTTTGCCCCCGAAATCCATGAAGACCACACGGTATTCGGTATTTCCCGGCAGCTCCCTTTCCACTGAGGGGCAGGTCACATCCTCCACCCGGGGGGCGGCCCAGGCCTTCATGGATTGCGTAAGGGTCTGGATATTGGAAGGCTTTTTATGCAGCAGCATAGCGTTCATCACGCCGTTTTGGCGGATTACCTTCGTCAGCGCCCTCGTATCCAGATCATACAGGCCAGGAACATCCGCCCTTTTCAAAAGCTCGTCCAGCGTGCCCTGGCTGCGGAAGTTGCTGGGAGCCTTGCACCACTCCCGCACGATATAGGCGGACAGCCGGGGCGCTTCGCTTTCAAAATCCTCCGGGATCACCCCATAATTCCCGATCATGGGAAAGGTTTGAACCACTATCTGCCCATAGAAGCTTACATCGGTCAGCGTTTCCAGATAGCCCGTCATATTTGTCGTAAATACAAGCTCCCCCGACGCTTCCTTGACCGCGCCGAAGGTTTTTCCCTCAAAAAGCTGCCCATTTTCCAGCAGCAGATAGCCTTTTTGCATCAAAGCATCCCGCCTTTGTCCGCTTGATTTGGGATTTGAATTATTATACATCTTATTTAATATATATTCAATACCCTCAAAATAAAAATCCGGTTCAAAAGTGAATTACAATCTGGCGGGCAAAATTTTGACATTCCTTGACAAACAAGTCCAATATGCTATAATAGAGAAAATATGTTCGCCTATTGTTGGAGGATACAGAAGAATGAATGCATGTCCGAATTGCGGAAGAGACAATCCGCTAAACGCAACTGTCTGCATGGAATGCGGCGAGGTTTTTCAACGGGCTGAATCGGATATCATTTTTGCCATCCCCCCAAAAAAGGCAGGCATGCATTGGGTTTGGGCGTTTTTGATTATGAATATAGCAAGAATTGGCGCAGACTATTTGATCACAATGATCCTCTACGCCTTCATGGAAAGCAAATCCACATTCTTTATCTACGCGCATGCACTTGAAATGATGAATATAGATTTTACGGTAAGGCTAGCGGTATATTTTCTTTCCATACTGCTATGGATATCCTTAACGACGAGGCGCTATCTCCATTCCGCCGTTTGGTCGACCTTTGTATATATCTGGATTATTTTCAATCCGCTTCTTTCCATTTCCCAATACAAAGCTGACGTAGAGCAACTGGGATTTCAGCCAAACTATGTTGTATTTGCCGGAGTTGCATCGATGGCAGCAGGAGTGATTGTCTTTTTGCAGTATCAAAAAAAGCTGAAAAAAATGCTCAGGCTATAAGCTTTCAGAATTTATTTGCCGTCCTGTCCATGGTCCAAGCCATTATGCTTTATCCATATCAAGCGCGAACCTCCGGATGGCCTTGGCAACGCCCGCGTTTTCATTGCCGTCCGTTTCAAACTCCGCCACTGCCTTTGCGCCGCCTGACGCGTTGCCCATGGCTACGCCAAATCCGGCCCAGGCCAGCATGGAAATGTCGTTATCGTTGTCGCCTATGGCCATTACCTGGGCCTGCTCTATATGCAGCCTATTTGACAGCATAGCCAAGGCCGCCCCTTTATGGACGTTCCTGGGCATGATCTCAATGTTGTTGATCCAGGAGCTGGTGACCTCCACGCCGGGGATTTTCGCAATCCGCTCCCTTATACGGTTTAGCCGGGCCGGGTCTTCCCGGTCGATATACACGATCTTGTTGGTGCCGATGGCAGACTGCGCCAATATGCCTTCCATGCCGTAGGTATACAGAAGATTGCCCTTGCGCGTAAGGTGCGTGCCCCAATTCTCCAGTTCCTGCCCCGTGGAAAAGGAACGGCTGATGGCGATATGGCTGCGGCCGAAGGCGGAATAGGTGACATGCTCCGATTCCAGAATGGCGATACACTTTTCCACATCACTGCCGACCATATATTGCGTGAAGATTGGCTCGCCATGCGGCTTGTCCAGACAACAGCCGCCGTTTAAGCCCAGCACGAAGCAGTCCATAAAGCCGGCATCGGACATAAAGTAACTGATATCCTCCGGCAGCCGCCCGCTGACGATGGCCAGGCGGATGCCGGCTTCCGCCGCTTCCCGCATGGCCCGTATGTTTTCCTCCGGTATCCGGCAATCGTCATTCAGCAAAGTTCCATCCATGTCCATAGCAATCAAACGCACCGGCAGGTTGTCCATATAAATCTCCTTTGTATTGAAAGATTAAAAGGGCGGAAGGATGAAAAATGTCCGCCCGTCCAGATAGGCCAGCTCTGCCCTTCCCGGCAGGGTGATGGACGTGGCGCAGAGCATCAGCTTTTTCACGCCCTGCTCCCTGTTAAACACCCTGTCTCCATAGGCGTCGTCCCCCAGGATGGGATGGCCGATATGCGCAAGGTGGGCCCGGATTTGATGGGTGCGCCCGGTAATCAAATCCACTTCCAGGCGGCATACGCCGCCTGCTTCCACCACCCGGTAGCCTGTATCGATGGGCAGCGCGCTCGGGGACGGGTGATCAAATATCTGCACATGGGCTGCCTTTGCATCCTTCTTTAAAAAGGCGTGCAGCGTGGCCTCCCTGGGTTGCGGCGTACCCTTTGTAAGGCACGTATAGGTTTTCTTTACGGTGCGCTCCCTGAAGGCGCGTGCCATCAGTTCTTCCGCCCGGCCTGTCTTGGCCAGCAGCAGAAGGCCGCTGGTTTGGTTATCCAGCCGGTGGCATGCCTTGGGTGGCAAGGCATCAGGGTCTTCCTTTCGAACGTGGGCAAGCAGCAGGCTCTCCACCGTGGCGCCCCCGCCTGCATCGGCCTGTACGCTGATGCCCGCCGGCTTGTTGATCAGCAAAATGTGCTCATCCTCGTACACTATATCCAGCGGCGCCGTGCCTGCATCCCGCATGCCGTACAGCGAAACCTGCGCGCCGGGCCTTGTGAGCACGTTCGCCTTCACCCGCAACCCATCCATTTTTACGTCCCGACGGGAAAAAGCTTCCCGGATGGCCCAGGCGGGCAGTCCGGGAAGCGCGCGTATCAAGTATTTATCCAGCCGCACGGGTGGCAAATCAGCGGGGATGACTATTTCCAGTACGGACACTGTTCCCTCCAGAAGTTCAATGCTTCAAGGCGGCCTGCAGCCCGGCCCAACGGGGTGTCTGAGCCGTCAGATTTTCAAGGGCGCTGTACATGGCGGGGGTAGGCAGCACCCAAAGCATGGAAGAGAGCACGCTTTCCATTTCCGGCAGGGAGACGCCCTGCTTGGCCAGCATCCGCAAATCCTCCACCGCTTCCTCGGGGGTATACTCCGGCCGGAGCGCGCCCTTCAACACGCCGGACATCTCTTCGCTGATAGCGACTTCCTCCGGGAAGATCCCGTTCATGCCGCCCAGCATCATCGTTTCCGACAGCTCCAAAGAGGTGATGCCACAGCTTCGCACCTGGTCCATTAAATGCTCCGGATCCGCCAGGCCGGGATGGACAAGGATCATTTCCCCCTGCACATCGGTAGTATAATCAAAGGTGGCCCGAAGATACCGCTGGGCATAATCATATGCCTCGGCGTCCATCTTGCAGCAGACCTCCTGCAAAAAGTGCAGCGTGGGCTGCTGGGCATGCAGGAATCCGGCGATATACAAAAGCCCGTGCATGGTGGCGTCGAAACGGAAGACCTTTTCCCGTATCTCCGCATGTTCGGTGCGGTTCATGGCCTCCAGCATGGGAACATGCAAAATCTGGGGCAGATGCAAATAGATATGCTCATTTTCGACGGTCAGCGTGCACCACAGCCTGGCCACCAGCGCTTCCGCCGCGCCGGCCTCATCCCAGTCCAAAAGCTCCGTTTCGCCTTCAAACGTCAAAAGCCGCTCCAGCAGCATATGTTCCTTTACGGATACGAAGGAAACTTCCCTGGGAAGCCTGCGCAAAACCAAGTCCTGCACTTCCTCCACCTGGTGGAGCCGCAAAAGATCGGGGTTTTCCATGGCATAATAGGAAATATCCCATAGATTCTGGATGTCGGAAAGGGTACAGCCGGAAAACAGCCCCGTCTGTGGATAGCTGCTTAAGCGTTTTTCACACGCCTCCAACTGCTTCTCGCGCAGCACACTCATTGTTTTTTCGCACCAGTTCAAGGCGCATACACTATCCTCGCGCTGCATGGCCGAACCTCCCCATCCAATACAATCATTCCGGGAGCTTGACCACCCATCCAAACGGATCAGGCTCCTGCCCCATCTGTATCCCTGTCAGCGTATCGTACAGCCGGCGCGTTACCCGGCCGATCCCGCCATCGCCAACCGTTGCTTCCTCACCCTTATAGCACAATCCGCCCACGGGCGAAACCACCGCCGCCGTGCCTGTGCCAAAGGCTTCCGTCAGCCTTCCTGCCTTGATGTCCGCAAAGATATCATCGATGCTGAGGCGCCCTTCCCCCACCCCGTATCCAAGGGAAGAGGCCAGCTTCAGTATGCTGTCCCTGGTGATGCCGGGCAGGATACTGCCGCTCAGTGCCGGCGTAACGATCTTGTCGCCATAAACGAACATCATATTCATGGCGCCCACTTCTTCCACATACTTGCGCTCCACACCATCCAGCCAAAGCACCTGGACATAGCCCTTATCCTCGGCCTTTTGCGCCGCCAGGATGGAGGCCGCATAGTTTCCCGCCGCCTTGGCCTGTCCTACGCCGCCGCGCACGGCACGTACAAACTCATCCTCCACATAGATGCCTATGGGTGCAAGCCCGCCGGGATAGTAAGCCCCGCTAGGCGATAGGATGATGGCGAAGCGGTATGTTTTGGAAGCATGCACCCCCAGGAACGGATCCGTCGCAATAATGAAGGGACGGATATATAGTGACGTTCCCTGTGTATGGGGTACCCATTCTTTTTCCAATTGAAGCAGTTGAACAAGGCCCGCCATGCAAAGGCCAATATCCAGCTCCGGCATGCACATGCGCTGGGCAGAATGGTTCATCCGAAGGAAGTTATCCCCCGGCCTGAAAAGCTGCAAGCCGCCGTCCTTTGCGTGATAGCATTTGGTGCCCTCAAAAATCGCCTGGCCATAATGCAGCACCATCGAAGCGGGATCCATGGCAAACGGGCCGTAAGGAACGATCCTCGCGTCATGCCAGCCGGCGCCCTGCTCATAATCGAGCAAAAACATGTGGTCAGTAAACAGCTTGCCAAATCCCAGCTTGCTTTCGTCTACCGGCTTGGCCTTTTTTTCTTTGGCCAGCGTCACCTTGATTTCCTGCATGCGGTGCCTCCATTCTTCCGTACAACCGGCGCGCGAACGCCTTCTACGGCACAGCTACAAAAATAGTTACCGTCGATTTATTATACAAGGTTGATAGGGTGTGTCAAGTCTTTTCCCCTGTCAATTTGGGGCAATCCTTTGCAATTTACCGCTTATAGGGAAAGGCATGCAGGGCATGTATGATTCCCGGCAGGCCGTACCCCTGCCTGATTTGTATAGAAACGAAAGAAATCAAGACTTTCCCCTGCGTAGCTGCCCTTTCTTTCCCCCGGCCCCCCTGGATGAAATTTCACCATCCCCTTTCTTGTTCTTTCATGCCAACGCTGCTATAATGAGGAAAAAGTGATATAGCCGATCTCATCTGGCCGGAGGAAGCTGTATGTGGATCATATATGCCATCCTATCTGCGGTGTTCGCATCCCTGACCGCCATCCTTTCCAAAATCGGCATTGCCGGCATCAATTCCAACCTGTCTACTGCTATCCGCACGGTAGTGGTACTCGTTATGGCCTGGGCGGTGGTATTCATCACCGGCCAGCACAGGGGCCTTGCCGATATCACCGGGCGCAACCTTCTGTTCCTTATCCTCTCCGGCATTGCAACAGGACTGTCATGGCTTTTTTACTTCAAGGCGCTTCAGATGGGCGATGTGAGCCTGGTGGTGCCGATTGACAAATTCAGCGTGGTGATCACCATGGTGCTGGCTTTCATTTTCCTGGGTGAATCGCCCTCCCTGAAAACCATTCTGGGCGGCGGGTTGATCACGGCAGGCACGCTTGTACTCATCCTAAAATAAAACGGGGAGGCAGAAGAAAATGTTCCGGAGGTTCACCAGGGAAGAAAAAGGCTGGATCATGTATGATTGGGCAAACTCCGCCTTTGCCGCCATCATTCTGGCCATTGTGCTGCCGCCGTTTTTCGGCAAAATGGCGCCGGCTAATGCCGGGCCCTAGTGGGGCTATGCCACCAGCATCGCCTCCCTGATCGGCGCTCTGAGCGCACCCATCCTTGGCACCTTAGGCGATTACAAAGGCTACAAAATGCGTTTGTTCACCGTTTTCGTATTGCTGGGCGCCGCGGCCACGGCGCTTCTTTCATTCACCGTCAACTGGCAGGCGATGCTGGTGCTCTATATCCTGGGTTCCATCGGTTTTAATGCTTCCGGTGTGTTTTACGACGGTTTTCTGCCGGATGTGACCACGGAAGACCGCATGGACATGGTTTCCAGCTATGGCTTTGGCATGGGCTATATAGGGGGCAGTACCATTCCCCTGCTGGTTGCGCTGGCGCTGATCCTGTTTGGCGAAAAGATCGGCATCCCCCCGGACGCGGCCTGCCAGATTTCGTTTTTCAT
>JAEWWY010000070.1 GCA_023458835.1 Bacillota bacterium | reverse complement strand
CTTGGAGTCCTCCCCGCAGTTCCCCGCTTGAAGTTTCTCTCGACAAGGTGATAACTCATTCTTAGAATCGACTGTCGATTTCTTTCTTCTTCTTTAAGTCTTTTCGACTCTGTATCGTTTTCAAGGTCCGGTGCCGCTTGAGGCGACGTCCGTTAGTCTAACACAGCGCATACACCTTGTCAACCCATTTTTCGCGATAAATTTTACTTTTTTTCGCTTCACTTTTTTCCACGTACATTCCAATTTTATTGCTTGATAATGTTCGGAAAAACACTTGATTCTTCCTATTTTTTCGCCTGCTTCATCTTTTTGTTCGGAGAATTTGCCTGTTCTGTTGGATGATGCACCATACACTTCCCGCGATCCCATAACTGTCCATCTCAAGGGGCTGTACCTTCCCCGGAGCGCGCTTTCGATTGACAAGGCACCTTCATATTGTATAATGTAAGAACACGAACTGAATGGGTCCGTGTAAAAGGAGGCAAGCTTACATGGCCAAGGTAACTTTTCAGGCTGAGCTGTGCAAAGGCTGCGGCCTGTGCGTGGATGTGTGCCCGCGCAAGATACTTATTTTATCAAAAAAAGAAGTCAACAGCCGCGGTTATCACCCGGCGGAGTGCATCGATCAGGCGCAATGCATCGGCTGTGCCTTTTGTTTTAGGATGTGTCCCGACTGCGTGATTACCGTGGAAAAATAGGAGGCGGTTACATTGGCTCAGGAAAAAATGCTGATGAAGGGTAACGAGGCCATCGCCGAAGCCGCCATCCAGGCCGGCTGCCGGTTCTTTTTCGGCTATCCCATCACGCCCCAGAATCAGATTCCCGAATACATGTCCCAGCGCATGCCCAAGGAGGGCGGCTGCTATTTGCAGGCGGAAAGCGAAGTGGCGGCCATCAACATGGTCTACGGCGCGGCCGGCGCCGGAGCCCGCGTGATGACTTCCTCCTCCAGCCCGGGGATCAGCTTGAAGCAGGAGGGCATCAGCTATATCGCAGGCGCCGAGCTTCCCTGCGTGATTGTGAACATGGTGCGCGGCGGCCCTGGCCTTGGGTCCATCCAGCCCGCCCAGAGCGATTACTTCCAAAGCACCCGTGGCGGCGGTCACGGCGATTACCGCATGGTAGTTCTGGCACCGGCCTCCGTGCAGGAGGCGGTGGAATTGACCCAGCTTGCCTTCGACATTGCCGACCGCTACCGCAATCCCGTTCTGGTCATGGGCGACGGCCTCATCGGCCAGATGATGGAGCCGGTGCAGATGCCCGATTATACCCCCGCCGCCGATATCAAGGAAAAGACCTGGGCCGCGGGCGCGGGTTTTGAGCGGGCGATCATCAACAGTTTGTTTATTGACCCCGTCGCCCTGGAAAAGCATAATTTGAAGCTACAAAAGAAATATGACCTGATGACGCAAAATGAAGTCCGGGCGCAGACTGAACTGACTGAGGATGCCGATTACATCCTGGTCGCCTATGGCACCACCGCCAGGGTCGCAAGAAGCGCCATGCGCAAGGCCCGGGCGGGGGGTATGAAGGTGGGGCTGATCCGGCCCATCACCCTGTGGCCCTTCCCCGAAAAGGCCATTGCGGAGGCCGCTAAACATGCAAAGGCGTTCCTCACTGTGGAAATGAGCCTGGGCCAGATGGTGGAGGATGTACGCCTGGCTGTGAACGGCGCAAAGCCCGTGCACTTCTTCGGCCGCACCGGCGGCATGGTGCCCTCCGTGCGGGAGATACTGGATCAGCTTCAAAACATCAGCGGGGAGGGAAAGTAAATGGCGGTTGTCTTTGAAAAAACAAAAATGCTTACCGACAAGCCCATGCACTACTGTCCCGGCTGCACCCACGGCATCATCCACCGGCTGGTGGGAGAAGCCATCGAAGAGCTTGGCATGCAGGACAAGGCCATCGGTGTTGCGCCGGTAGGCTGTGCGGTATTTGCTTACGATTATTTCAATTGCGATATGATGCAGGCTGCCCATGGCCGGGCCCCGGCGGTAGCCACCGGCATCAAAAGGGTGCATCCCGGCCACATGGTTTTCACCTATCAGGGCGATGGCGATCTGGCCTCCATTGGCGCGGCGGAAATCATTCACGCCGCCACCCGGGGCGAAAAGATCACCGTGATCTTTGTGAACAATGCCATCTATGGCATGACCGGCGGCCAGATGGCTCCCACCACTCTGCCGGGCCAGGTGACCACCACCTCCCCCTATGGCCGGGATGTGGATCATTGCGGCTATCCCATCAGGGTCAGCGAAATGCTGGCTACCCTGGATGGCCCCGCGTACATCGCGCGGGTTTCCACCCATGATGTCAAGCACATCCTGGAAGCCAAGAAAGCCATCAAAAAGGCCTTCGAGCTGCAAGCCCAGGGCAAAGGGTTTACGCTGGTGGAGGTTCTCTCTACCTGCCCCACCAACTGGGGCATGACACCTAAAGAGGCTTTGGAATGGCTGGAAAGCACCATGATTCCAAAGTATCCTCTCGGCGTGAAAAAGGAGGTGGGCTAAGATGGAGGCCCAATTCCTGATCGCGGGTTTCGGCGGCCAGGGCATACTGCTCATCGGCCAATTGATGGCCAAGGCTGCCATGCATGAAGGCAAAAACGTAAGCTGGATGCCCAGCTACGGTCCGGAGCTGCGGGGCGGCGAGGCCAACTGCGCCGTGGTGATCAGCGATGAGCCCATCGGCAGCCCCCTGGTAACGGAGCCGCCTGTGGCCGTCATCATGAACCTGCCCTCGCTGAAAAAATTCGAGCCCACCATGGAATCCGGCGGCCTGCTTTTGTACAATACTTCCCTCATCGATGCCGCGCCCCAGCGCAAGGATACGAAGATCCTTCCCATCCCCTGCAACGATATCGCGGAAAGCTTGGGCAACAGCCGCGTAGCCAATATGGTCATGCTGGGCGCCATCATCGCCGCCACAAGCGCCATCAGCCTCGACAGCGCCATGGATGCCCTCAAAGACGCCTTCGGTGAAAAGAAAGCCGACCTCCTGCCCCTCAACCGCAAAGCCATGGAAGCCGGCATGGACGCCGCCCGCAAGGCGATGTAGGGGGAAGAAAGAGATCATATGATGCGGGGAGGGCTTCTTTTTCAAAAGAAGCCCTCCCCTTGCGCAAGCTCAACCGGCGCATTGCCTGTTTCGCCAGCCTCCTTCGCTTCGCTCACTTACCCTACCAAGTATGCTTCGGCATTAATATAGTAAAATGTCATTTATCATTTGAAAGTCACCGCGCCCTATCCCCTTCTGCCTCAAATTCATTATAAATGCTTAAAAAGGCATTGGCAATGCCTCTTTAAGCATTATTGCTACATTCCTTGATTGGAAGGATTGGGATAGACTAAAAAGAAAAAGCCAGGTGAAGAGCATCCATGCGTTTTGAATACAGTGATTTCTATCGAAAAATGGGTCTCAATATTGCCTATTATCGAAAGGATAGAGGATTGACACAGAAGGCGTTGGCCGATGCATTGAACATAGATGAATCCCATTTGAGCAAAATCGAAAGGGCATCGGTGGGCATCTCCCTGGATATGCTCTTTGATATCGCACATGCATTGGATATTCAAGCCTGCAAGCTGCTGGAATTTCGAGAATGAAATATCCATGACTTGAAAATCAGGCACCAGTTCATCTATCTCTGAAACACCGCTTCCGGCTCCGCTCCCTCATACACCAGGCGCTGATCCCTCGGTCTTTTCCAATTCATTAGCATCACCCGGCCGGCCAGGGGATCACTTACCAATACCTCATCCCCCCGCAGGCTGAGCATGCCGGGCAGCCCGAAACCATCGGACCGCCACACCACCGCCTTTTGGCGAAGCGAGGCTTTTGCCAGCGTCCCTACAGACCCGGCCAGTACCGTGCCGTCCGGCAGCGGCTGCAGCGTGCCGGGCAGGCCCGGCAGCATCACCACCTCCTCCATGACCGACCGGTTGCCGGCGATGAAACCCAGCAGCGTTTGCACCTCCCCATCCTCCACGGCGCACAGCACTGCCAGGCCGCCTTCCACAAAAGCTGCCTGGCAAGCGATACCGGGCACGGAGATACGCCTGTACAGGTTCAGGGAGGGCGCCTGGAACAGGAGCACTTCCCCCGCCGCGCCCCCGGCCACGGCTACCAGCTTGCCGGTGGGGTGCACCTGCACGCTGCGGGGATATACCCCTGCGGCGTTGCCGTATAAAAGTTCGCCCGTAGCCGCTGCCACCGTATGCAGGCTGTCCGCTTCACCGCTTAACAGATACAGCCATCCCCCATCGGGGGAAGCCTGCATGCATTCCAACCCCGGCGGTGCGGGAAATTCCTCTTCCGCCTTCCAGTCCCCTTCCCAATACATAAACCGCTGCACCATATCCCGTTTTTTGCAGGCGCAAAAAAACTGCGCCTTCGCCGGGCAGGGGGCATGCGGCAGGGTCAGGGCACAGGAAATCTGCCGGAAATCATCCCGGCTCCATAAAAAAAGACCCAATTCTCTATCGGCAATCCAAATGACAGGTTGCATGCGCCGCGCCCCTTCATCTCCCCGTCAGGGTCTTATGCTGCATTTTATGTGCATGAGGCCAACGGGGTGCGCACGGCAAGAAAAGGCAGTGCATCTTTGAATGATTTAGAAGGATTCAAATGCCTGGCCGAAGAATGTTTCCATGCTTTATTTATGAAAATGGGAGGCAAAATATGTTCCAATATAAAATGAAGGGCACCTGCGCCAAGCAGGTCCAACTGGAAATCATCGATGGCGTTATCACCGCCTGCAGTTTTACAGGCGGCTGCTCTGGTAACAGCCAGGGTCTGGCCCGGATGGTCATCGGCCAAAACGCTCTGGAGGTGTCACAGCGGCTGGCCAACATCGCCTGTCAGGGCAACACGTCCTGACCCGACCAATTGGCCAAAGCCATTCTGGCTTATATGGAGCAGGCGCAATAAGGCCATTTGCTTGTAATTTCAAGAGATTATGATAGAATAAAGGCGAACATCAATTCACCAAAGGAGTCTCGTGTCTTGACGGATATCAGCAACCTGGATTTTACCCAATTGGACCTGAGCCGGGAAATACTAAAGGCCGTAGAGAAAATGGGCTTTACCGAAATGACGCCGGTGCAGCAAAAAACCATTCCCGTCATGATGGCCGGGCGGGATATCATCGCCCTGGCCCCCACCGGTACGGGCAAAACGGCCGCCTTTGGCATTCCCATGCTGGAGTATATAAGCCTGACCGATCAGCGCATTCAGGAAGTGGTGCTTTGCCCCACCCGGGAACTGGCCCTGCAGATCGGGGAGGAGCTTTCCAGCCTGGCCGCCTTCATCCCGGAGATACGCATCGCGGTGCTGTATGGCGGGCAGCCCATCGCCAAGCAAATGACGCAGCTAAAGCGCAAGCCCCAAATCATCATAGCTACGCCCGGGCGCATCCTGGACCATATGCACAGGGGCACCGTAAAGCTTGCCCACGTGCATACCATGGTGCTGGACGAGGCCGATGAAATGCTGAAGATGGGCTTTGTCAAGGATGTAACCAAAATCATTGAGGCCGCGCCGCCCAACCGGCAGTTGGTAATGTTCTCCGCCACCACCAACCCGGAGCTGATGACCATCGCCTGGAAGTTCCAGCACGACGCGGTGGAAATCACCATCCCCGCCACCAAGGAGAACCGGCCTCAGATTACCCAATACGTCATCGCCAGCCAGCGGGAAAAGAAATACGACCACCTTTTATATC
>JAEWWY010000069.1 GCA_023458835.1 Bacillota bacterium | reverse complement strand
TGCTGAAGAAGGAAGACGGCCTGCCCGAGGATGTGCGGCAGCTTGTGGACCGGCGCGCGGCCGCCCGTAAAAACAAGGACTGGAAGCTGAGCGACACATTGCGGGATGGGATTAAGGCGCTCGGCTACATACTGGAGGATACGCCGCAAGGGCAGAAGGTTAGAAAAGGCGTGTAATCATCACGCGGGATCGGGAAAATGGCGTTGCCGTTTTCTCGATTTTACATTTTCGGCGGAACAAAAGGCAGAATGCATACGTTTTGCTTTCTGGAAGTCATTTCCATGGGGGTGTGGCGGGAAAAGAACGTTGCGAAAAATGGAGGAAAATACGGATGAAAAGAGCAGCATTATTCTGCCTGATATGCGCCCTGACTGTGTTTGCGGCCGGCGCGCTGGCAGCCCCGGGGGATGCCACGCTGTATACGCGGGAGCAGCTCAAGGAGCTGGAGGACGCCCAGTGGTATGACTCCAGCATTTTGGCTGCGGTGGGGGATACGGTCTACGCGCGGGTGGGTCAGGCCATATACGCCTGGCAGGCAGGACAGGAAAAGCCTGTGAAGGTTGCCGGCGACATCCCCGACAATTATGGCAGTTATGAGGACGCTGTGGAGCAGATCGGGGAAAAGGCCGATACCATCATCTCCGGCCTGGTGGCGGACGGGGAAACCCTTTACGCCCTCAATAACTTGAATGGCAAGCTTTCCCCCATTTCCTTTCAGGAGGGGAAAGCGGTATTCGGCACGCCTGTCCAACTGGACTGGGCGGATATGGTGAAGGATCACGGGGATTATACCTCTATCCGCCAGTTGTACCGTACGGCCATTGTCCAGGGCAGACTATATGCCATGATCCGGAACGATGAGGATTATTATAAGCCGGATTTCGCCTCCTTTGACCTGGCTACGGGGGAAAGGCGGCTGTACAAAGTGCCCTTTGTGATGGATTTCACGCCCTATAAGGATGGAAAGCTGCTGCTGAAGATATATGACATGGAGAATGCCTACAGGGAAGGGGGCGCAGAGCCTGCCAAGCCGACCCTTTCCGTATTCGATCCCGCGGATGGCAGCGCCGCCCAGGCCGGCGTTTTCGGCCATGCCAATGCGTCCGGCCTTGTGTATCAGCCGGAAACGGATACGCTCCTGTATGCCGCCAACAGCAGGCTGATGGCCATGAAGGCATTGGGCAGCCCCGCACAGGTGGCCTACCTGCCCATGGATTACGGCGACGATTCGCCTGCCTTGCTGCTCCCCGGCGGACTGTACGCCATAGGGACCTGGAACGGCCTGTTCGTGCGCAACACAGATCCCCAGTACATGCCCGCAAGCAGCCTGTCCGTGTACGGCGGGTATATGGATGCCGCGGCCATGGCTTTCACGCTGCAGTACCCCCAGGTGCCCCTTACCATCCCGGAAAACGTATATTTCGAATCCATGGATCAATGGGCCCGGGCCATGACCTCCGGCGACCAGGCCATTGATGTGTATCACATCAGCGTCAGCTATGAGGACTTTGGCAACCTGATGGAGAAGGGATACTGCGTGGACCTTGGCGAATCCCCCTCGCTTTCAGAAAAAATCGGCAAAATGTATCCCTTCCTGCTGGAGGCCGTTCAAAAGGATGGAAGGCTGTATGCCATGCCTGTCGACATGTATGGCGATGGCTTGAGCATAGGCGTCAAGGCATGGAAGGAGGCGGGGCTTGAGGAGAAGATACCCACTTCTTTCCTGGGTGTCCTGGAGTTCATGGATTGGTGGTCCCGGGAGGGTGTGGCTCAGCATCCGGATGTGAAGCTGATGCAGGGAGTGTCCGATTACCGCCAGACACTTTTCAATATGATCGTCAACCAATATGTATACGAGTGCCAGCGTCAGGGGCAGGAGTTGTCGTTTGACACGCCCCTGTTCCGCAAGCTGATGCAGGCGCTGGAGAACATTGACATAGATGCGCTGAATGATACGCTTCCCCCCGAATCCGAGATGGAAGAAATGATGTACGATGAGACGAGCGCCCTTTTCTCCCCCCATGGGGAATGGCTCAGCGTGTATGACAGCACCTACTATGAAGAATATGCCAAGCCCCTGGTGGTGCCCATGGAGGAAGGCGGAAAAGCCGGTATCCCCGTTTATATGCGGGCCATTTTCATCAACCCCAATACCAAGAACAAGGAAATGGCGCTGAAATACCTGGAGATCTGCCTGGATAAACTGGAGGATACTCAGCGCGTGATGATGTTCCCGGATGAAAACGAGGGAGTGCCCAACGCCGATTATGAACGGATGCTGAAAATCTGGCAGGAGGAGCTGGACAAGCAAAAGGAGCGGCTGAAGACGGCCAAGCCTGAATTGGTCAAGGAAATTGAATCCACCATCAAATTCTATGAGGAGGCTTTGGCCAACAAAGAGCGCTACTATTGGAATATCAACCCCAAGGACATAAAGCGCTACAGGCAGATGGCGGAGTATTGCTTCCCGGCGGTCACCAATCTTTTGGACTACCGCACCAAGGAAGGAACCTCGGAAATCCGCACGCTGATGGACCGGTACCGGCAAAAACAGATGTCCATGGATCAGTTCATTGCCGAGGCTGATAAAAAGATCCGCATGATTTTGCTGGAACGGCGGTAACACATGCTTGTAAAAAACGGTGTGGATAGGCAGACGGCCCCCCAAGCGGGAGGAATGCGCGTGAAAAGCGCTTCCTCCCGCTTGGGAGCGGCTCTTTTGCTATGCCTGGGGCTTACCCTGCTGGTAATTGCCGCCATTGCCGTCCTGGGCGGGGGGCATCCGCCGGCAGTGGAATACAAATCCCGGGGTGATGCGCTTGCGGTCCTTCAGCCGCCGGTGCCCCGGGGGGAGATCCCTGTAAACACGGCGGACGTGGAGGCGCTGACGTTGCTGCCGGGCATTGGCGCTTCCACCGCCGCGGAAATCATCAGGGAACGGGAGGCAAACGGCCCTTTCCATTTCCCGGAGGATCTGATGGCCGTAAAGGGGATCGGAAAAAAGAAGCTGGAAGGCATGCTGCCCCATATCCGGCTGGATGAACACCCCTGACGGGGGAAAATATACTGTTATAAGGAAATACGAGGGGAATGAACGGCAGATGTAGACGGATCAAATGCGCCCGGCGGACAGGGAAAACGCCGCCCTTGCTTTTTTGCACAGGGCGGCGTCGGTATACAAGCCCCGCGCGGGTTACGAGGACATTGTACTGGAAATTTGCTTTACGGACCTTCAAAAAACGTATCAGATGGTGCTGGGAACGAAAAGCTGCACCGTGCTGACAGAAAATTTTTCTCCCTTTGCGGCCAGGGCGGAGGCAGCGTATTCCGTCTTTGAGGATATGGTAAAGGGGCGGAAAAGCCCCGCCATGGCGCTTTTGAAGGGACAGGTCAAAACAAAGGGCGATCTGAAGATATTGAAGAAGCTGGAGGATTTTTTTCCCGGCCTGGGAGCGGATTAAAGTGCGGTCACCTTCGGAACGCGCCCATGACAGCCCCGGCTGTATCCACCTGTTCCGCGATCAGCTTGCCGATGGCCTGGGTGCCCACCCTCGGCTCGTTGCCGCCGGCCATATCCGCTGTCCGCCATCCGGAATCCAGAACGTTTTTCACGGCCATTTCCACGCAGTCCGCTTCATTGTACAGATGAAGCGATTTTCGAAGCATCATGGCCGCGCACAGGATCATGGCGATGGGGTTGGCCATATCCCGCCCGGCCAGCAGGGCTTCCTCCCCCTGGGCGGGAAGATATACGCTTGGCTTGCTATCCCCCGTGAAGGTGCAGGGAGCAAGGCCCAGGCCGCCGATGATCCCCGCCGCTATGCCCGACAGCGGGCGGTGCAGCATCGGCCCGGCCAGCAGGACATCAAACCTGGAGGGGCGCTTCAAAAGCTCCATGGCGCATAGGTCCGGCTCCAGCCACCTTGCCGCCACGTCGGGATAATCCCTGGAAACGCGAAGGTTCGTTTCCCGCCACAGGCGGGTGGTGGCCTCAAGCCCTGAAAGGAATGTTCCGCAGACGGATTTGCGCCGCTCCCTGGCCAGGCGGAAAGCCAGCCGCGTTACCTCCTCCGCCTGATCTGCTGTGGAGGATACCGTATCGACAGGCTTTTGCCCTTCTTCCTCCATGAATGAATCATCGCTTCCGTTTGAAAGGGGCCAGATAAGCACCATGTCCGCGCTGCTTATCAGGCTTTCCCGCAGGGGGGATACGGCGGCCGGCGCCGGGGGAATGGTGCAGTGCTGCAAGCCGGCATACAAATGAAGC
Organism: Bacillota bacterium; assembly: GCA_023458835.1. Lineage (GTDB taxonomy): Bacteria > Bacillota > Clostridia > Christensenellales > Aristaeellaceae > JAEWAH01. The sequence continues at coordinate 298 of JAEWWY010000069.1, read as the reverse complement.
CCGGTTTGCAAAAGGCGCAGGCCGGAGAGGCCGCCCATTTCCTGGAGGGGCTTGTTCCATGCGGGGCCGCCGGAGGCGCCCACGAGCACGGCGTCGGCCAAGCGGCAGGAATCCAGCGTCTTGTCGGCCAGGGGCGTGCCATAGGCCTGGATGGCGGCGCTGTCCAGCTTGTCCTCCACAAAGGTGAAGCTATGGTCAAAGGCGCAGGCCACGCTGGTCAGCACCCGCACTGCTTCCTGCATGACCTCGGGGCCGATGCCGTCCCCCGGCAGGCAGACGATTCTTGCTCTCATGGCGC
>JAEWWY010000068.1 GCA_023458835.1 Bacillota bacterium | reverse complement strand
TTCATCGGGTATGCAAAGGCAAAGCGGGTCTCCGCCTATGATCTTGTCCGGATGGTTGGTAATGTACACCAGGATTTGCACGCTTTTCATACTGCCTCCCCATCAGCCCGCCGTCATGATCCGGCGGCCCTTTCTGCTGTTTTCCAGTATGGGCGTATGCTGTATGGCGTGGATCATCTTGCCCATATCCCGCACGATGGGTACGATGGCAATGATGATCACGCCGTTTTTAAAATTTCTGCGCATAAATGCAAAGCGCTTGGTCCCCAGCGCCCTGCACGCTTCAAATAGCATGGCCTGCCTTTGGCCCAGGCTGTCCAGGGTGACGCGGAACATATCCGACTTTGGCGTGACCACCGCGGCGATCCCTTCCTTTTCAAAAAGCTCCTTGCTTCTTGCGGTGCCAAGCACGCTGGAAACAAACATACCGTCCACATACAGCTCCGAGCCTTCGACCTTGATCTTCCCTTCCCTGACGGTGCAGATATCCCCTACGCTCTTTCCCTTGGTGAAATGCTTGATGGCCATGGTTGCCGCAAGACCCGCCGCTATGCCGGCGGCTATTTGCAGCAATTGCGTTTGCCCTGCCAGCAGATTCATGCATAGCACGGCAGCCAGCGCCGCGGCCAGGGAAACGTAATGCCTTGCCTCATACGTTTTGGCGATCCCATCAATATAAGCCGGGCCGCGTTTTGTAAAGCCTGCATGGTCCAGCTTGCCAAGGCTTTCACCCTCCAGCTTGCGGATATCGCGAAAATGCTGCGTCGCCAGCGCCAGAAAGGTAATTGCGGTAAAATCCTCCTTGATCAGTGCGGGTATGGCCACGGCGCCAAGGGAGGAGGCCACAAAGCCGGTCACCAGATTGTTGAACAGGCCGTTGGGATAGCTGGGCGTCTGGCGGTAATCCACGTACAGCGTAATGACCCTGGCGATCATGCCTGAAACAATGCCCGTAAGGATCATCACCATATATTCCTGGCTCAATAGCTCCTTGCCCATTCAGTCCACCGCGCCTTGTCTTAGGATAGGCTTATTCTTCTTTTCATGCGGGAAATTATGCAAAGGAAGGCACCCGGTTCCAGGAAGTGAATCAAACGCCAAAAGCGGAGGGATGATACACTGGGAAAAATAAACCAAAGGCGGAATGATACCGGATATGGAGAAAGAACTGCTGAGCATGTCGCCGCGCCGGCCGGATGGCCTGGACAAGGCCAGGGGTGAACTGCGGTTTGTAAAGGATACCGTGGAAGCAGGCTGCCTTCACGCCAGGCTGTACGTGTCCAGGGAAGCCCACGGGACCATTCAATCGGTAGACCTGCGGGAAGCGCTTGCGGTGCCCGGTGTTTTGACCATTTTGACCGGCGAGGACTGCGCGGTAAGGATGGGCGGGCAGATCCAGGATATGCCCCTGCTGGCCCGGGAAACGGTGCGCTACTGCGGCGAGCCGGTAGCCCTTGTGGTGGCAAAGGAGGCGTGGCAGGCCCAGCGGGCGGCCGAGCGCATTCAAGTGACCTATGAGCCCTTGCCTGTGGTGAATACCGTGGGGGAGGCGCTCCTGCAAAATGCGCCGCTGGTTCATCCCAAGATGGATACGTACAAGCTTACGGCAGACGATTTGCACCCTTCTCCCGGCACCAACGTCGTCAACCATGTAAAGATCCGCAAGGGTGACATGGCGCAAGGCTGGGCACAGAGCGAAGTGACGGTGGAAGGCCGCTTCACATTGCCCCAATGCGCCCATGGGTACATGGAAACACGCTGTGCCGCGGCGCAGATCATGGGGGATGGCACGGTGGTGATTGAGACCGCCTCCCAGGCCCCCCATGCGGTGCGGAACACCATCGCTGAATGCTTTCATTTAACCCAGGGGCAGGTGGAGGTGATCAGCTTTCATTTGGGCGGCGCCTACGGCGGAAAGGTGAACGGCCATCCCGAGATGCTGGCCTACCTGGCGTCCAGGGCCGCGGGCGGCAAAAAGGTTGCGCTGTTGCTGACCAGGGAGCAATGCTTTTTAAGCGTGGGCTGCAAAATCGGCGCGGACTGCACGCTGAAAATCGGCGCCAGGCGGGATGGAAAAATCATGGCGCTGGAGTCTGTGTACCACCTGGACACAGGTGCCTATGCCGATTCCGGGCCCCGGATGACCTATGCCGCTGCCGCCGGCACAGGAGAACTGTATGCCATTGACCATGTACAGTGCGACGCCTTATGCGTGTATACCAACCATGTGTACGCCACCTCCTTCCGGGGGTTCGGCCATGAGACATCCACCTTTTGCATGGAGCGTATGATGGACAAGCTGGCCGCGGCGCTGCATATGGACGGTGTGGCGCTGCGCAAAAGGAATATGGCCAAGCCCGGCGATACATCCCCCACCCAGGTCCGTTTTACTGAGAGTAACCTTGGCAATCCCATGGGCTGCCTGGAGAAGGTGACGGAAATGATCCGCTGGGAGGAAGGCGCGGTGACGCCTGTAGAGGAGAATAAGGTACGTGCGAAAGGAATGGCCTGCATATCAAAAACCTCCAGCTCCCCCACGGATGCGGGCTCCGCCGCTGTGATCCTCTTTTGTCCGGACGGAAGCGTGAATGTAAGCTGCGGTGCGGTGGAGTGCGGGCAGGGCTTTGCATCCACCATCCGGCAGATCCTGGCCGAGAAGCTGAAAATGACGCCTGAGAAGATATTCGTTAAGGAAAGGATCGACACCAGGGTCGCGCCGGAACACTGGAAGACCGTCGCCAGCATGTCCGGCTTCCTGGCGGGGAACGCGGTGCTCAGCGCCGCGGAGGATGCCATCGGGCAGCTCAAGCGCAAGGCGGCCGTCGCTTTAATGTGCCAGGAAAGCCATCTGGAAGTGGGGGGAGAAAAGGTCTTTCAGGTCAGCGATCCGGATGTGTTCATAGAGATCAAGCACCTGACCGGCGGGCTGATGCTGGAAAACGGCACGGCCATCGGCGGCCATGTCATCGGCCGGGGCAGCTATGTCATGGAGCATCTTTCCACCCTGGATACGGAAACGGGCCGGGGCAGGAGCGGCCCCTACTGGACCACGGGCGCCCAGGCAGTGGAGATCGAGTATGACAAAAAGACGTGTGAATTCCGCCTTTTGAAGGCTGCCGCCGCGGTGGACGCGGGCAAGGTGGTCCATTATGCCGTCAGCCGGGGGCAGATCACCGGAGGCATGCATATGGGCCTGAGCACGGCCACCCGGGAGCACTTTGACTATGATGACCGGGCAAGGCTCAAAAACACCAGCTTCCGCACCTATAAGCTGCTGCATTTTGCCCAAAGCCCGGCGTATGATGTGGTTTTCCTGGAAACACCCAACAAGGACGGCCCATACGGCCTGCGGGGCATCGGGGAGCATGGTGTTCTTGGCATGGCCCCCGCGCTGGCCAACGCGCTGTCCCGGGCAACGGGCAAGGAAATGGATGATCTTCCCCTCAAATTCGAAATGCTGTGGCAGAAGGGGGAAAGATGAAATGATCCCCTTTCCCTTCACCTATTGGCAGCCGCAGACGCTTGCGGAGGCGGCGGATATTTTTCAGGACTGTAACGGCCGGGGCGAAAAGCCGCTGTACTATGCCGGGGGCACGGAGATTATCACCATGGGCCGGGTAAGCAGCATCACATTCGGCGCGGTGATCGACCTGAAAGGCATCCCGGACCTTTTCGGCCTCAAGCGGGAAGGAAACCGGCTGATCCTGGGAGCCGGGGAAACGCTGAACAGCATTGCCTGCTGGAATGCTTTTCCCCTGCTGACCCAGTGCTGCACCCGCGTGGCGGATCACACGGCCCAGTGCAAGATCACCCTGGGCGGCAATATTGCGGGGACCATCATCTATCACGAAGCTCTGCTGCCGCTGCTGCTGGCAAACGCCACAGCCGAGTTATATGGCCCTGACGGTTCGCGCACCGCGGAAATATCCGCGCTGTTTTCACCCAGGCTGAACCTTATGCCGGGGGAATTCTTCGTACGGTTTTCCCTGGATGCCGGTAAGGCGGACCTGCCGTTTGTGCATGCCAAGCATGTGGACAGCGAAAAAATCGGGTATCCCCTGCTTACGCTGGCAGCCGTCCGGGAAAAGGATGCCATTCAAGCCGCTGTCAGCGGGCTGTATCCTTACCCCGTCCAACTGAATTATACACCGGCTGAAGCAAACCCGGATCTCAATCCACTGGAAAAGCAATTCGGCGGCCCATTGCGGGAACACCCGCTTTCCGATGCGTTGGGCTCGGGGGAATACCGCCTGTTTAAATTGAAGGCCGCGCTTTGCGATATGATGGCTGAGCTGAAGGAGGATATGCATTGAAAAAAACAGAGGGCAAGACCGTCATCACCCTGCACGTGAACGGGCAGGATGTGGAAACGGCCGTATACCCCTTTCAAACGCTGCTGGATGTACTCCGGGACAACCTGATGCTTACGGGGGGAAAACCCGGCTGCGAAAACGGGGATTGCGGCGCCTGCACAGTCCTGTGGGACGGGTGGCCCATGAAATCCTGCCTTTGCCTGGCGGTGGAGGCCCCCGGCCATGAGATCATTACGGTGGAGGGGCTCGACAACACCTCCCTGCAGCAGGCGTTTACCGACCGTTTCGCCATGCAGTGCGGCTACTGTACGCCCGGTTTTATCATCAACGCCCACGCGCTCTTATACCACCATCCCGACCCGGATGATTACACCATCGATTCCTGGATGCAATCGAACATCTGCCGCTGCACCTGCTACGAGGAGATCGGCAAGGCGCTCAGGGATATCATCCAAAGATGCAAGGAAGCCAAAGGATAAGAACGTGCCGGCAACCTTGCTCCGGGGCGGCCTGCCTCCTCCGCCGGTTGCCCGGCGCCCCTATTGCGGTGGGGTTTTTTGCATAAACTGCTTATCCTTATATTCGTCCAGATAATTTTTTTCCTTGTCAGGCGTCCAAAAACCGCCGTGCTCCCATTCCGCCTGCTTTTTGCAGATCATTTCATATTGCCGGTCCAAGGTATCCCGCATGGGTGCAAGCAGCAGCGGGTTTCTCCGGTGCGCAGCCACATCCTCCTTCAAATTTTCCAAAGCTTCCATCTGCATCTGCTGATATTGTTCCTTCGTCA
>JAEWWY010000067.1 GCA_023458835.1 Bacillota bacterium | reverse complement strand
AACAGGAAATGGCTTTCAAGTTTTGTGAAATGGTCACCTCCAAGGACGGCGAATGCGTGAAGATCCAGTACACCATGGATCCCTGCCGCACCTCCAACTACAGCCGCGATGTGGTGAAGGAAGTCAGTGACGTGTACGACGCGCTGCTTGCCAACCTGGCCGTGGCCTCCCAATTGGCCGATACGGATATCCCCTATGTGTCCGCCCAGATCGGCGATGTGGAGGAAACCTGCATCCAGGCAGCCCTGTCGGGTGAAGTAACGGTGGAAGATGCCATCCAGCAAATGGCCGACCAGATCACCGCGATCATTGAAGGCGTGAAGGACGACCTGTAACATCAACGGGACAAGGGGCTGCGGAAGCAATGCCGCAGCCCCTTTTTCAAAGGCGACGCTGTGGAGGGGAAAGGCAATGAGTATGTATCAAAATCCTTTGCGACTGCCGGGCCAATGGCCTGACGCGGGCATCGGCGATCCCTATGTGATGCGGCACAACGGAAAATATTATTTGTATCCCTCCACCCCGCGCAATGACAAGGGCGTACGGGTGTGGGTCTCCCACAACCTGCTGGACTGGGAGGATGGGGGCTATGTGGTCACGGACGGCTGCCTCCAAAATGCCTACGCTCCCGAAGTATTCTACTATAACGGCACGTTTTTGATGGTCGCTTCCCCCTTTGGGGAGGGCCACTACCTATATGCCTCGGATAGCCCCATGGGGCCTTTCCAAATGGTGCGGGACAATTTCGGCCTGGTGATCGACGGCTCGCTGTTTGCCGATGATGACGCAAAGCTCTACTTTACCCACGCCGAATACCCGGCCATCCACGGGCATTCCATCACCCCGGAGGGAAGCATCGGGCCGGGCCGGGAGATCACCGGTACCTGCATGGGCCATTGGACGGAAGGGCCCGGGATATTCAAACGGGGCGGAAGGTACTACATCACCATGACGGGCAACCATCTGCTCTCCCGCGGCTACCGCGTGCAGTACGCCATTGGGGAGTCGGGCCCTCTGGGGCCCTACCGTGTGCCGGAAAACAAAACGATCCTGGTGAATACCGATGCCGGAACCGGAAGCCTGGGCCATTCCTCCACGGTGATCGGCCCGGACCTGGACAGCTACTGGATTTTTTACCACAGCTTCCCCATCCTCCCCGGGGGAAAACGCCGCGGGCGGTTTGTCCACATGGACCGGATGGTATTCAGCGGCGAAAAGCTGCTGGTCTCCGGCCCCACCAGACATCCCTGTCCGGCGCCGCAAATGCCTTGCTTTTATGGCTGGGCTGACGGGGAAGACCGGGAAGGAAAATTTGCTTTCAGCGGGAACCGTGTGCTGGCGAAGGCGGAAACGCCCGCGGATTATACGATCGAGCTTTGCGCCGTGCCGGGGGATGATATGCGGGTGCTGTTCGGCATAACGGAAAGCCGTCACAGCGCCGTATCCATCGCCGGCGGTAAAATAGCGCTGGTGGACTGCTTGGGCCCGCAGGAAAAGATTCTTGTGTCGGTGAAACTCTTTGAAGGGTTCCGCACCGATGTGATGCATACCATCCGCTTGGAGGTGCGGGGCGGAAAGGCGGCGCTGCTCCTGGACCATATGGCGCAGGTGTCCGGAATCCCCATCCCGCAGGCGGCAGGCGGCCTGGGCACGGAAGGGGCGCTGCGGACATCGTATATTGCCTTTTCAAGCCATGTGGATCAGCAGGGGGATTTCGAGCATTACCATGCCGTCCCCGGCCCGGTGGAGGCGGCGCTGTTCCTGCCCCGTTCCTTGCATGGATGCGGCGGCGGCCATGATGCCGCGGATTGCGGTTTCCGCCCGGAGGACGGGATGCGCCTTGCACCCGGGGCCGGCGGCGCTTTGGACGTGCTGCTTTCCCGGGGAGAATTCGTGACCTACCGCATCAACGCGGCCCAGGCGGGAATTTACAGGCTTCAGGCGGTTGCCCAGGCGGAGGGGAATGCGGTGCTGTCCGTGAATACGGAGGAAGCCCAAGCCCGGGCGGATGCGGAAGCCGCCTGCTCTGTCCGCCGGATGGAACTGGGCAGCGTGCGGCTGAAACAGGGCATGCAGACGGTGCGGCTCTCGGTCCGGGAAGGTTCCATCCGCCTGCGGGCGCTGGAGCTGTTCCCCCTCGTCCCGGCTGAATCGGGCTCTTTTTCGGGGATGCAGCTATGCCGCGCCGCCAGGCTGATGGAGGGGGAGGGATATCTTCCCCGCCAGGAGGGTCTGCAAATGGACCGGCCCGTACAATCCCTGGCGATGTTCGGGGACCGCTGGCACACCGACGCGTCCGCCGAAGCGGATGTGATCTTCCGGGGCGACGGCGCGGCGCAGTCCGCCGGGCTGTTCCTGCGGCTGTCGGAACATTCCGTATACCCGGATCAAATCCCCGACGGCCACCGGGGATACTATATCGGCTTTGATATGCAAACGGTAACCATCCGCCGCCTTGACTTCGGTACAACGCTTCTGGCCGAAGGCCGGTGCCCGCTGCGAACGGAGACGGTCTGCCGCCTGAAGGCGCAGATCACCGGCGGAACAATTCGCGTTTTCGTGAACGGCGAGCAGGTGCTTGAAGCCTTCGAGGAAGATCCCCTGCCCTACGGCTGCGTGGGCGTCGGCTCGCTGGGCGCACGGATCACCGTAACGCAGGTCACATTCAATGCGGAATAATGGAGGAGCGTATGCAGGACCATTTTACAGCCCCAACCCTTGATACATCCTTATGGTCTTATTACAATATGACCACCCCTTGCTATATGGCGCCGAAAAGGCAGGGCGATTCCCTTTTATGCCTGCCCGAGGCCGACCGGTGGAACGAAGGCAACTGCCTGCTCAGCCGGGGCTTCTTAAACGAACAAAGCCTGGTGCGGGGCCTGTTCGCCGGGTGGGATGAGGAATCCGGAGGCGCGGCGCTGGGTTTTTACGGGGGCGACGGCAGCTTTCAGGATTATGTGCTGCTGGCCGCAACGAATGATTCGCTGGAGATACGCGTGCATTCCGGCTGCCAGAACGGGGCCGCTTTCATGGACCGCGGACAGCCCAAGTGGTATGCCGTCTCCGCCTGCGCATATGAAAAAGCCTTCCCGATGAAGCTGGCGCTCCACCGGGACGGGCAGGAGTATACGGCGTTTTTAAACGACAGGCTGGTGATGCAGGCCCATGTGCCCATCCTTCACGGCGATGCCAGGGCTGTTTTCAAGGGCTTGCCCTGGCAGGACCGGCTCACCCCCCGTTACGCCTATCTGGATTGGGCGCAGGTGGAAGGCTTTGCCCCCACCGCTTCCCTTTGCGGCCGTGTAACAGACGCATCGGGGCGGCCTATCCCCGGCGCCAGCGTCCATCTGGCGGGGTTTGACCGCTTCTTTACCCAAACCGGAGATCAGGGGAACTTTTCCTTAAGCGGCATTCCCCGGGGGGAGCATACGCTGGTCGCCGCCGCCGAAGGCTTTTCCTTTGCGTGCATAAAGGCGGTCTGCCATGCGGGCGCGGCCAATGACTTTCCTATCGCGCTGGAGAAGGAAACGCCGCAGACGCTTCCCCGCCGGGAATACAACAACCCTTCCTTCGACCGCTCCATGAACGGATGGATGAGCCTGAACGGCACATGGCAGTTTGCCTTCGACCCGGAGGACAAGGGCGTTTCAGACCAATGGTACCTGCCGGACACAAACGCCTATGACAAAGCCATCCGCGTGCCCTTTTCCTGGGCCTCCCTGATGGGCTTCGGGGAGGAGCATCTTGTGTCCGGCGATAAGCTGCACCAAAGCAACACGGTGTTCAACAACTACCACCTCACCGGAGAATACGCCTGGTACCGGCGGAGCTTTACCGTGCCGGAATCCTTCCCCCAAGATGCTTCCGTCATCCTGCACATCGGCGCCTGCGCCAACGTGACGTACGTTTGGCTGGACGGCCGGTATATGGGCGTGCGGACAGACGAATACAGCGATTTGCAGTTTGATTTGGGAAGGCTTGTCCCCGGCTCCCGCCATACCCTGGCGGTGAAGGTGCAGTATCCCCACGATATCCATTCCCACAGCATGGGCAAGCAAATTTTCTGGTTCGCCTCAGCCCCCGGCATTTGGCAAAGCGTATGGATCGAGCCCCGGAATACGGCGCACATCACGCGGCTGCACCTTACGCCGGAGCTTTCCTTTGAAGGCCCCTTATGCACAAAGGCGGCTTTTATGGTGGATGTGAAGGCGGAAAACGCGCAGGGAATGGCGCTGGAGCTGCGGTTTACAAGCCCCGAGGGCAAGCCGGTCAAAGCCCTTTCCCTGCCGGTTTCGGAGGATGCCGGAAGGATCAAGGCGGAAATCCCCGATCCCATCCTATGGCAGTACCGGGAAGGGAAGCTGTATACTGCGGAAGCGAAGCTTATAAGCGGCGGGGAAACGCTGGACACCGTCAGGACTTATGCCGGCCTTCGCCATGTGGAAACCGGGTGGCTCCCGGGCCATTCCCCGGCGGATACGAAGGATATTCATGACCAGTACCAGTATGTATACCTGAACAACAGGCCGTTTTACGTCATCGGCATCCTGGACCAGTGCTACAATGCCTTCGGTATCTATACCTACCGCTCGCTGGGGGAAGAAGGGGCGCAGGGGCGGCGCGGCAGCATCGCCTACGACATCGACCGCACCCTGGCCTACGGTTACAACCTTTCCCGGGTGCATATCAAGGAAAACGAGCCCCTTTGGTACCACGAGTGCGACAGGCAGGGCCTTCCGGTGTGGACGGAGCACCCCGGCAACTTCTACGCCTTGCCTGAAAACCCTAACTGGCAATCGGCGTATGACAGGGAATTACACGGCATGCTGGAAAGGCTGCACAACCATCCCTCCATTATGATAGTATCCACCATCAATGAATCCTGGGGCGTGGAGGGGCGGCATACCAGCACGCCCTGGAAAAACGAGCTGCGGGCCCGGTTTTTGGAGGAATCCGCCAAGGCGGCCAAGGCGCGCTGGCCCCATGTGCTGGTGTGCGACAACTCCGGCTTTGGCAAGACGGCTGCCTGCGAAATCAATGACTTCCACTATTACCCCAACGACCATTGGAAGGCCAGGGAAACCTGGGCGCAGCTTGCCAGGGATTGCTATCCCGGCTCCATACACAATTACATCAACGAAAAAAGGGATAAACACTGCATCGGGAATGCCGTGCAGACCGGCCGCCCCATCCTGGTCAGCGAATTTCTGCACATCAACGGCATCGACATGCAGTTGCGCATGTTTGAAAAGATCGCCGGGTACCTGCGCATGAACATCGCATCCTACGAGACCGAGGATTCGGCTCCCCTTACCGCCGAGCGCTATGAGCGGGATTACGGCTTTGTGGACCGTCACATGCGCCCGCTGGGCTACAGCATGGTGAACAATATGGATATGGTGGTCCTGGACCGCAACCGCATAGAAAGGGCGCAGGCCGGCCAAGTATTTGCAAGCGATGTATACACATCCCATTTCTCCTGGCGGGAGGCATCAAGCCCCATCCTCCACTGGTCCTTTACAGGCATCGACAGCCAAGGCCGCTTTCTTGAGGCCATGGCGAAGGGACGGCAAAGCATCGCCTTTACGCCCTATTGCGTGGAAAGGCAATCCCCCATCTCCTTTGAAGTTCCCCTGCATGTAAAGGGGGGATATCTGTTTGCCTGGGTGGAGGA
>JAEWWY010000066.1 GCA_023458835.1 Bacillota bacterium | reverse complement strand
TCCATGGTCCTGCACCTTTAAAAGAATCGTTTCAAGGTAGGCGTCCAATTCCTCCGGAGAGCAGCCCGTGCGCCCGGCCTGACGATCTTCCTCCACGCGGATCAACGCTTCCCGCAATTCCAGCATCTTTTCCCGGCGCTGGAAGGCGGCGATATCCAACACCACAAGATCACCTTCGCCGTTCTTGGTGAGGTAGACCGGTTCCCTCGTCTTTTTGCATAGCGCGGACACTTCGTTATAGTTCTGGCGAATGGCCGCCGAAGGTTTGATTTGCATCCGATTCACCTCCCTTATGGTAATATTCTAATCGAATTATATCAGAATAATACCTTTGGGTCAATTCCACAATGGTCTTGCTCAGACGGAAATGCAGGCTGGCGCCGTCTGAGCAAGGGGGACAGCAAGCATATCATCAGAAAGAATGCCTAGCCCTCCCGCACGGTTTATCCGCATTAGTCGGTCATATAGGCTTTCCGAATATACCCCACGCTCCCGTCGGCTGTCTGCACGTAAGCATATGTTTTGTCGGCATTATAATCCAGTACTGTGATGGCCGAGCCGTCATTATACCGGCCAAGGTTTCTGCCGTTGACGGAGGAGGGCTGGTCATACAGATAGCAGTAGCCTTTGGGCGTATTGCCAACATAGAGAACCTCTGAACCAGGGGGAATAATCACTTCCACACAAGAGAAAACCAGACTTGTTTTGCGTATATATCCTGTCTGATTGTCTTGGGTATAGACTTTGGCGTAGTTCTTGTCCGCATACCAATCCAGTATGGCAACCAAGGATCCGTTGTCATAGCGGCCAAGATTCTCGCCCTTGCTGGAGGAGGGCTTGTCGTACAGGTAGCAGTAGCCGTTGGGCTTCGTGCTGTACACGCAACAAACCTCAACTCCCTCAATCGATGCCAGGCTGGATTTTCGCATATAGCCAACCCCGCCGTCGCAGGTCATGACGTACGCGAAATTCGTATCGGCATGCCAATCCAGAATATCGACCCAGGCGCCGTTGGCGTACTTGCCAAGATTCTCGCCCTTACTGGAGGAGGGCTTGTCGTACAGGTAGCAGTAGCCGTTGGGTTCCGTGCTGGCTACAAAATAGCAATCGGCGCAGGCAAGGCAGCAGATGGACAGGAGCGCCGCAAGGACCAGGGCAAAGAGCATCCATTTTTTCAAAGTGACCCCTCCCTATTGTCTTTATTTCCATTTCAGAATCCCAAACAATTATATGGAACAAAACCGCGCACCAATCCGGCATCGGCGGATACTTCGATGTATGCCCAGTCAAAATCGGGATTGTAGGCGAGATAGTCAACCGGGGTCCCCGCGTGCAAGGTGGTAATGCTGCTTTTATCATCGGGCATGCAGTCCGTAATCGTGCATTCAGTTGCTATGGTGGCATCCAGATGGGCAAATTCCATGTACCTGCTGCCCACCTTGTCCGTAAAGTCGGACTTGTGCGTATAACCGTATCTTGATTTGCCATCGCCCGTTCCATATAACACCATCAGCCAGTCGCCTTCCCAGCCGAAAATGTATATGGAGCGGTTTGTGCTGGCCAGCGCCTTCCCGTTGGCGGAGCGGTAATACTGCGTTCCCGGGCCTGAATAAATTTTCAGCGTCTGGTTTCTTCTGAAAGGAAATTCATCAAATGTATGCATGCGGTATGTTTTCGGGTCGACTGCAAGCCGGGTATTCCCCTGTGCCGGCTGGGGCGGCGCGGCGTTTGCCTGTTCACCGCCGATGACTCTATAGGGGATGCCTTCCATGCGGCAATAGGTTTCGGCCACTGAACCGGCGTAGACCTCCACTACCAATTGATCGCTGAATTCAAACAAGCCATACCCCATGCCTGTAACCGTCGAGGGGATGCGGATGGATTGCAAACTGCCGCAGTAGGAAAAGCAGTCATCCCCAATGGACTGCAGCCCCTCGGACAGCTCAACCGATACCAGGTCCGGATAACTGACAAAGTTCATCCCTTCCATGACCTTGACTGTGCCGGGAACCGTTACGGCTAGGAGGCTGTGCGCCTCTTCGCTGTCCGAAGCTGGAAAAAGGACGGATTCGCCGATGGCAGTTACTGTAAGGCCCCCCAATGAGGAGGGGATTCCAAGGTAACGGTCGTTCCCCAGATACCTTATGATGGTTGCTTCGCTGCCGTTGGTGGAGTATTCCCAGTTTCCATCCGTATAATTTTCCGCAAAAGCATGCGCCGCAAGCCCCATTGAAATGGCTGCCGCGAGCAGAAGGATGATGGCCTTTTTCACGCTGTTTCTCCCCCATATTCTGTTTTCCGCCATGTCTTGCCAATTATGCAAATCATATCATACAAAGTAAAACATGTAAATATGTTACAATGTTTTCGGGATTGCCAAATTGGGATGACGTCAAAAGCAGAAACAGGCAACGGTCCCAATGTCCGGTTGTGTACCCCTAAAGGATTATGGTATACTGTACGGGACAATGAGGTGGTTGGATGCCCTTATTTGAGTTTGATGAGCAATACCCGCTTTTTGACGCCACGCCCGTGGAGAACCTGTTTGTGCAGGAATACCTTCCCGCGGCCAAGGGCGATTATGTAAAGGTATACCTGTATGGATTGATGCATACATATCATCCCACCGCGGGCATGAACCTTGCCGTCATGGGAAGGGCCCTGGGGCTTTCGGAGGAGGATGTGTTATCCGCCTACCGCTACTGGGAGCGCAAGGGGCTGGTGCAGCGCATGGCGGACAATCCCCCCGCTTTCCGCTACATGAACGCCAAGCAGCTTCTTTTCATGCGCCAGTGCCCCGCGGAGGACAAGCAGTATACCCAGTTTGCCGATGCCCTCTATGCCGCCTTCGGGGAGGACAGGCAGCTTCACGGTCAGGAGACAAGCCTGGCCTACGAGTGGGTGGAGGATTTGAAGCTTCCGCCGGAGGTGGTATTGATGCTGGTGCAGCATCTGATTTCCACCCGGGGCAAGCATTTCAGCTTCAAGGCCGCCCAGAAGCTGGCGGTGCAATTGGCGGAGGAGCGCGTGCATACCATTGAGGATGCGGAAATCGTGCTTTCCCGCTCCAAAGCCGTATTGGAGGGCACCCGCAAGATCCTGCGCCGCCTGGGCAAAAGGCACCAGCCTTCGGAGGATGAGATGGCGCTGTACCGCAAATGGACACTGGAGTGGCGCTACGATCACGATGCCGTCGAGGCCGCCTGCCGCGAGACCACCAAGGGCGATCCCACCATGGCCTATCTGGACGGCATATTGAACGGCCTGCGCCGGCGGGGCGAGAAAACGCCTTCCACCGCCCGTCAGGTAGAAAGCCAACTGCAAAAGGAGCAGGAGGAAGCCGCGCCGCTCAAGGAGCTGTTTCACGCCCTGGGCCTGAGCGGCCTCACCGTCAATGAGGGTACGCTTTCCGTTTACCGGCAGATGCGGTCCTTGGCCGGCCATGAGGTGATTCTGCTGGCCGCCAGGGAAGCCGCCAGGGCCGGGGGCAGGCTGGATGACTTGCTCAGGCTCCTGACCACCTGGCACGATAAAGGGCTTGTGACGGTCCGGCAGGTGGAGGAATACATCGCCGCCTTCTACGAAAGCAACCGGCTGCTGGCCCAACTGTTCGAGCAGTGCGGCAAAAGTGAAAAGCCCGCCGCTTCCGACAGGGCGCTTTTGCAAAAATGGCAGAAGGAATGGGGCTTTTCCACCGATATGCTCCTTCTGGCCGCTTCCTATTCCCAGAATGCGGAGAAAAAAATGCCCTACATGGATGCCATGCTCAAGGCCTGGCGCGAGCAGGGCATTGCTGCTCCGGAGGCGGCGCAAAGCGCCCGGGAGCGTTTTGAAAAGGCGCCGGCCGCCGCGGCCCCCCAGCGCAAGGGAAAGGTGGTCACGGAGCAGTTGTACACCCAGCGCAAGTATGATGAAATCGACCTGAACAAATGGGCGGCCAGCATGATTGAGGAGGCAAGGGAAAGCGATGCCTAACGCCATCATGAACGCGCTTATGATGCAATACGAAGCCCGGCAGGCGGAAAACGCCCGGGAGGAGGAACGCCGCCTTCAAGAGGCGTCCGGCATCTGCCCGGAGATCGGCCGCTTGGCCGCCGCACGCCGGGATGCGCTTTTTTCCACCCTTCGCGCCACGCTGTCCCTAAGAAAGCAAAACGCCGCGGTCAACCGCCTTGCGGAGGATATGGAGAAATACAACCGCAGGATACGGGAGCTGCTCAAAACAAACGGGCTGCCGGAAGACTACCTGCAGCCGGTATACCAGTGTGAAATGTGCCGGGATACGGGCTTTGTGGGGGAGTCGGTCAAGAGGCGCTGCACCTGCTTAAGCCGGGAATATTTCAAACAGATGGGCAGGCTGATCGGCCTGAACGAGCGCACGCCCCAAACGTTTGAAGCCTTCCGGGAGGATGTTTTTTCCCAGGAGATCATTCCCGGCGCCAACATAAGCCAGCGCACGTTCATGTGTTTTTTGCGGGACAAGTGCAAAAAATATGCTGAAGCCTTCCCGGATACCACCACGCCGGATATGCTGTTCATGGGCACCAGCGGCCTGGGGAAGACATTCCTCATGCAGGCCATCGCCCACCGGGTGCTGGAGCGGGGCTTTTCCGCGCTGTGCGTCAGCGCCTTCAAGGTGGTGGAAATAACAAGGCAGTCGTACTTTGGCAGCAACGCCGAGGAAAGGGCGCCGCTATTTGATGTGGACCTGCTTTTGATCGACGACCTTGGCTCCGAGCCCTTGATGGACAACGTGACCGTCACCCAGTTATACCACGTGATCAACGAGCGGCAGAACGCCGGAAAGCATACCATTTTGAGCACGAATCTCAATAGCGTGCAGTTCCAGGACCGGTATACGGAAAGGATCAGCTCCCGCCTGATGTCCTCCGCCGGGCAGTGCGAGCTGATCGCCTTCATCGGGGGCGACATCCGCCGCAAGGTGTAATCAAGAAAGGGACCGACTATGGGCAACATCTGGCACGACATCGACCCCGGCCGCATCACGCCTTTGGAATTCATCGCCGTGATCGAGATCAGCAAGGGCGGCAAGAACAAGTATGAGCTGGACAAGCAAACCGGCATGCTGATGCTGGACAGGGTGCTGTATACCTCCACCCATTATCCGGCCAACTACGGCTTCATCCCCCGCACCTATGCCGACGACAACGATCCCCTGGATGTGCTGGTTCTGTGCCAGGAGGCGATCCTGCCCCTCACGCTGGTCAAATGCCGCCCCATCGGCATGATCACCATGGTGGACGGGGAATCGGCGGATGAAAAGATCATCGCCGTGCCCGTGGACGACCCTTCCATGGCGGAATATACCGATATCAGCCAGCTTCCCCAGCACACCTTTTCAGAGATCAGCCATTTTTTCGAAGTGTACAAGAGCCTGGAGGGCAAGGTCACCGCGGTGAAAAGCACCGCCGGCCGGGAAAATGCCCGGCAGGTCATACAGTCGGCCATTTCAAGCTATGCCGGGCACTTTCTTGCCAAGGGCGGTTCCGCGCGCCCCGGTGATGACGTGAAAAGGGATAAGCCATGAACATTCAGATTTACGTAAGCAAGAAAAATTTTGACGTGCAAAAGGCCGAGCGCTTTTTCAAGGAGCGGCGCATCCCCTACCAATTGGTGGATCTTGCGCGCCATCCCCTGGGCCAGCGGGAATTGCAGCTTTTCGCCCAAAAGCTTACCGCCAAAGCGCTTGTGGACCGGGAGGATAAAAAGGTAAAGGAGCATCCCGTATGCTACGCGCCAAACGATGAGGTGATCCTGGCGGAGCTTTTGCAAAAGCCCGCCCTCATGCGTTCGCCCCTTGTCCGCAACGGCAGCAAGGTCACTTTGGGCGCTGCGGAGGATATTTGGACCGCATGGCTTAACGAGTAGCATCCACTCAACACAAAAGAGGTGTTCGTATGCATGGCAAGCTCTCCCTCCAAAGCCGGCTTACGGCCTGTTTCCTGGCTTTTTCCGTGCTGCCGCTTTTAACGTTCTTCCTTGTGTTTTTTCCCTACCTCAGGGGGAGTATGCTCAAAAGCCGCATGGCCGCCCTGGAGGGGCTTGCCAACGCCAACGTCAGCGACCTGGAGCAGATGGGCGATTCCATTTTGCGGGAGGGGGAGCGGCTGGCACTGGATCAGCGGGTGCTGGATGTGCTCCGCACGCCCGCAGGGGCGGACGGCGCCCAGGCGAAAGCCCATGCGGAAAATTATCTCCAGTCCATGGTGAATGAAAGCTGCCGCGGCGCGGCCCTGGTAAAGGCCGGCTGGAAGGCGGCCGCTTCCAGCAATGATGGCGCGTACACGGGCGAAGCGCTGGCGCTGCTCCTGGGCACCGACGGGTCCTTCAGCGGCAAGCGGGAGGTCAGCGGGCTTTTGCCATCCCTTTCGCAGCCGGGGGAGCAATCCATTTATTTCACCGTCCCGATCCTGTCCGGAGACAGCCTGCTGGGGACGCTGGTGCGGGAAATGCCTTTGGGCGTCTTAAGCCGCAAGACCTCCTCCTTGAGCCAGGGGGAAACGGGGCGGATGATGCTGGTGGATGAAAGTGGCATGATCCTCTCCCACACGGATACGGCCGAGGTGGGGAAGGCGCTGCTCAGTGACAAGCTCCTGTCCATATTCACCAATTTCCAAAACGGGCTCACAGAGCGCAGCGGCAACGGCAGCACCGTGCTTTTTGATGTGCAGCAGGGCTATGGCTACCGGATCCTGGGCAATATGCCCTGGATGCTTGTGGTATATCAGGCGGAGAGCGAGCTTCGGTCCCAGGAGGTCCTGATCATCCTGTTCGCTGTGCTGGCCACCCTGGGGCTTTCGCTTTTGAGCTTTCTGATCAGCCGTATCGTATCCCGCAGCCTGGTCTTCCCCCTAAGGCGGCTGAACATCGCCTTCCGCCAGGTCGGCTTCAACCAGTTCACGCCCTTAACCCCCGGCGGCACCTCGGAGATGGTGGAGCTGGCGGAGGGCTACAACGTCATGATCGGCCTGCTGGAAAGAAATATTACGCGCCTGAGCGATTCCAACCGGCAATTGGCCACCACCATCGCGGAGCTGGAGGTGGAGCGGGACCGGATGCAGTTTTTGCAGGAGGATCCCGGCAGCGCCGGCGCCCGCCGGGCCAGCGTGGAATTCAACCTGCTCTCCGGGGAGTTTTTGGCGGATGACGATTTTTACGCCATGCTCCACCTGAACCGCGCCACCACCAAGCTATCCTTGAATGACTTTTTGAACAACATGGCCGAGCCGGAGGATGCCGCCGCCCTTCACGAAAGCATTGAGCAGCAGTCGGACCAAATCCACCGGCTCGTGCGCGTCCACACCCAGGAAGGAATGCTTTGGGTGCAGGTGCACGCCAGGGTCTTTTACAATACCCAAAGCGAGCCCACCAAGGTTTCCGCAACGCTTCTGGATGTCACAGGCGATTACAAGGCGCCCGGGGAAGACGCGCTTACCGACAGCACCACGGGGCTTACTACGAAAGCGCCCTTCATGCAGGCGCTTTCTGAGCGGCTGTCCGTGGAGGGAAACCGCCGGGAAGGCGGCATGG
>JAEWWY010000065.1 GCA_023458835.1 Bacillota bacterium | reverse complement strand
GGCCGGTGGCTGGAAACATGGACGCCAACGCCGGGTGAAGCCAATGTGATTACGGATAAGGCGGCCTATGAGCAATCGGTGTTTGAAGCAAACGCTGCCGGACTGTACATTAATGAAGTGGTTGTATCCAACGGCACGTTCGACGCGAATGGAAACGCCTACGATTATGTGGAGCTTTACAATGGCACAAAAAAAAGAATGGATCTTACGGGATATTTCCTTTCCGACGATATATTGAACCTCAGCAAGTGGACCTTTCCCAAGGGCTCGGCGCTCCCGCCGGGCGGGTATGTGATCGTGTATATGGCCGGCCGGGATCTGTTGAGCAGCAGGTCCGGCACGTATTACGCCACATTCAAACTGAAAAGGACCAATGGCGTGGTGCTTTTGAGCAGCAGCCAGGGTATTGTGGACCATGTGTCCCTGGGCTACCAGCACGGCAATATTGCCTATGGCCGCATTCCGGGTCAAGGCGGCGCATTCTCCTTTTTTGAAATGCAAACGCAACGGACCGAAAACCCGTCGGAAGGGTTCCTTGCGCGGGCGGGGGATGTGACTATTTCGCCCGCGGGGGGGCTTTATGAGGCGCCTGTCCTTGCCACCCTCGGCGCCGGGGAAGGCGCGGTGATCCGCTACACCCTGGACGGAGCAACGCCTACGGAGGAATCGCCGGCCTATACGGGGCCGCTTGAATTGAGCGCAAGCACGGTGCTTCGGGCGCGGGCCTTTATGCAGGGAATGCTGTCCTCCAACGTGTCCTCGGCCGGCTACCTGTTTGGCGTGGATGTGGATGTGCCCGTGGTATCCCTGATTACCGACTGGAAGTATTTGACCGATCCCGGCATGGGGCTTCTTGTGAAGGGCTTTGGCAGTATAGCCAATTACTATCAGGAGTGGGAATACCCCATGCATGTGCAGTATTTTGACGGCGGAAAAATGCTTTTGAACCAGCTCGCCTCCTTCCGCACCAGCGGCGCCCTGGGGCTGACACGCCCGCAAAAGACGATCTCGGTATTTGCCAGGGGCGCGCTGGGAGAGGATAAATTCTACTTCAATCCTTTTCCCCATAGGGATTATGATTCCTATAACGCGCTTACACTGCGCTCCGGGGGAACGGAATCCAGGGGCACGCGCTTCAAGGATGAACTGCTGACCTCCCTGGCGGAGGGCTTGAATGTGCTGTATCAGGACGCGGTGCCGGTGGTGGTATACATCAACGGGCAATATTGGGGTCATTATAACCTTAGGGAAAAGATCAACCAGGATTCCATTGCCCAGTGGGAGGGTATCACAGACGAGGCGGTGATTGATGGGATCACCATCCTTCGAAGCAGGGGCTCCATCGTTCAGGGCAGCAGGGGCGAGATGGCGGAGCTGATCCAGTTTTGCAGGAGCCGGGATCTGAACAAGCCGGAAAACCTGCAATACGTGCAGGACAGGCTGGATGTGATGAGTTATTTCGACCATGCCATTCTGGAGATCACGTCCGGCAACTCCGACATGCACAACGTACGCTATTACAAGGTGCCCGGCGGCAAATGGAAGCTGGCGCTGTTCGATATGGACGGCTGCATGGATAATCTATACCGGCAGCCGCTGAACCTGTATTTGAGGCGGGCCACCGAGGAAATGGACAGGTTTTTCCACGAGCCCTTCGCTGCGCTGATGCGGGTGCCGGCGATGCGTGATCTGTTTTTGACACGCTTCGGAGAAATATTGTATGATAAGTTCATCGCCACGGACCTGGAGGCGAAGGTGGATGCATGGGCATCCGTCATCGGGCCGCTGATGGCGGATCATGTGAAGCGCTGGCCGGATACAAGCCTTGCAAGATGGCAAAGGTACGTGGACCTGCTCCGGACAAACGTGAGGCAGCGGCCCATTAAAATGGTGGAGCATATTACCAAGGCCTTCCACTTGACAGACGAACAGGTACAGCAGTATTTTGGAGCGTTCCTTAAGGCAAACCAATAGCTTCGGGCTATTATTCATTAATGATATAAGGGATGGAGATTACCGCCACATTGCGGCGCTTGTACAGGGAAGATTTTAAAAGAAGCGCCGTCTGGTTGTGCAGGGGGTTGTTCCACCATTTAGGAATCACAAACTGCGGCAAAACCACGGTGAGCATTTCATGCTTTTCAAGCGTCGCGTGCTTTTGGTCCACATGGTCAAGGAGCACCTCGTTGACATTGCGGTAAGGCGCTTCTTCTATGATCAGCTTGATGTTATTCAGACCAAGCTGGTCATATTGCGTCTTCAGCTTGTCTGTCGCCTCTTTATCTGTGCTGACGTGATATACCTCAATGTCTCCATTCAGGGTAAGGGCGTAATTGAGGGCTTTGATGAAGGATTTGTTGATGGAATATACGGGAAGCAGTATGTGGTTGTGCGGCGCTGTGGTGAAAATCAGATTGGCATCGCTTTGTGCAATGATCAGGTTTTCACGCACATGCTCGTAATGGCTCTTTATTTTCAGCATCAGCCATACCAGCACCGGGATGCAGATCAGCACGATCCAGGCGCCGTGTGTAAACTTGCTCACAGCGATAACGATGCAGGTTGCCGCCGTGACAATGGTGCCAAATCCATTGATCAGCGCCTTGTGCCTCCAACTGCCTTCCCTGCGGGTGATCCAGCGTTTGAACATGCCCATTTGGGAAAGCGTAAAGGACAGGAAAACACCTACTGCGTACAAGGGGATCAAAAGATGGGTATCTGCCTTGAACAGGACCACCAGCAGGCTGGAAATCACAAACAGCAGGATGATCCCGTTGGAAAAGCTGAGTCTGGCCCCCTGATGGCGGAATTGGCGGGCCATGAACCTATCACGCGCCAGGAGGGAAAGCAGTAGCGGCAGATCCGCAAAGGCTGTATTGGCGGCCATGATCAGGATGATGGCGGTGGTGGCCTGCACCACATAGAACATTACGGAACCATTTCCGAAAACCTGTATGGCAATTTGCGCGATCACCGTCATGTTGTGCATGGGGGATACCTTATAAACAGCGGCCAGGATGCATACGCCGCCGAATATGACCAGCACAATCAGCGCCAGAAGGGTAAGCACCTTCTTTGCGTTTTTCTGCGCAGGCCGTTTGAAGTTTGGTATGCCGTTGCTGACGGCTTCCACGCCGGTAAGCGCCGTGCAGCCGGAGGAGAAGGCGCGCAGGAATAGGAAAAGCGTCAGTTCCTCTGTAGGTACCAGGGGCTGGACGATAGGCGCGGGGACAACACCCAGCACAAGCACCTTGAACAACCCGGTCAGGATCAGCGTGATGATAGCGCCTATAAACAGGTAGGTGGGTACGCCAAACAGAACCGATGATTCCCTGATGCCCCGCAGGTTTCCCAAGGTAAGCAGCAGGATGATCGCCAGCGCCAGCGGCGTCCTGTAGGGAATCAGCGGCGGAAATGCGGAGATGATGGCTGCAACGCCGGAGCTTGCGCTGACTGCCACGGTAAGCGTATAGTCAATGGACAGCGCAGCAGCGGCAATCAAACCTGGAATATGGCCCAGATTTTCACTGGCCACACTATAGGAGCCGCCGCCGTTGGGATAGTTGTCAATCGTTTGCCTATAGGAAAATACCAGAATGAACAACAGCACGACGATCGTCAGCGCCGTGCCCAGCAGAGGCTTATAGGAAGCGATCCCCAATAGCGGTATGAGCACCAAGAGGATTTCCTCACAGGCATAGGAAACGGAGGAAATGGCGTCGCCTGATAGAATAGGCAGCCCCCAAAGAACGTTGAATTTTTCTGATTCCGAATCAATACTTCTCAGCGACCGGCCAAGCAGAATGGCCTTTAGCTTCCTGAACATGAATGACACTCTTCTCAATATATAGTGGGTTTTTACGGCCTGGATACATGCCGCCCCTGCGGCGGCCGGGGAAAACGCAGGAGCTAAGCACCAGAGAATATATCACTCGGCCCTTTGCGTGTCAAGAGGCGGTTTGTTCATTGGCACCAAAACACGCAGGTCCTGCGTATATGGGCCTGCGTGCTGTCGCTTTGGGCTGTGTGTAGAATGAAAATTCATGGGGTATACGTTCTCAGGTTTTCTTTGTTTGATGCTTTGCCTCGTCCTTGATCTCCTCACGCATGTCATCAAGCGCATGGCTTCTGCGCACGTTTTTGTCCTCCAGCGCTTCCTTTGTCTTGGGGTCGGAGGTGCGGGCGATCATATCGTCGGCCAGCCGGGAATTGCGGATGGTGGCGTCGATATTCTTTTGGATATGGTCCACGTTGTCCCTGCGGTCATCGGGATTATGTTTTTTCATAAGCTTCCTCCTTGCTGCTGATACTGACGATAGCTTTCCGCAGCCGCGGCCGCTTATGCATGACAACACTTTGACAGGCCGGGTGAAATTGCGTAAAAGCCTTTTCATTCACGCTTTCCCTGTGTAAAATATAGGTAGGACAAACCCGAAGGAGGACTTTATGAGGCGTGTGATTTTAACCGTTCTGGACGGCGTGGGCGTGGGCGAACTGCCAGACGCCGCGCTGTATGGCGATGTGGGCTCCAATACCCTGAAGCATGTGGTGGAGGCGGCAAGCCCCGCCCTGCCCAATATGGCGAAAATCGGCCTGGGACAGATAGATGGCGCGGGCTATCCTGCGGATGACAGCGCAAAAGGAGCGTTTGGCAAGGCCAGGGAGCGCTCACCGGGAAAGGATACCACCACCGGCCATTGGGAAATGACCGGGCTGACGCTTAAACAGCCTTTTCCCACCTATCCCAACGGCTATCCCAAAGAGGAGATGGATGCTTTTGAAAGCGCCATCGGTACAAAAACGCTGGGCAACAAGCCTGCTTCGGGCACGGAGATTTTGGAGGAGCTGGGGGAGGAGCAACTGAAAACCGGGTATCCCATCATATATACGTCGGCGGACAGCGTGTTCCAAATTGCCTGCCATGAGTCCGTGATCCCGCCGGAAAAGCTTTATGAAATATGCGAAACCGCCCGGCGCATTTTAACTGGCAAACACGCGGTGGGCCGGGTGATTGCCAGGCCATTCGCGGGGGAACCGGGAAATTTTGTCCGCACGCCACGCCGGCGTGATTTTTCGCTGGACCCCATCGGGGAAACGCTGCTGGATGCCGTAAAGGCGGCGGGGATGCAGGTGCTTGGCGTTGGGAAAATTGAAGATATCTTCAACCACCGGGGCTTGACGAAAAGCAATCACGCCGCTGGAAACCCCGCCTGCATTGAGGCCATGCTGAACTATATGCGTGAGGATTTCACGGGCTTGCTGTTCACCAATCTGGTGGATACAGACATGGTATACGGCCACCGGAACGACCCCATCGGCTATGCCCAGGCGCTTTCCTATTTTGATTCGAAGCTTCCCGAGGTGTTTTCCCTGATGAATAAGGAGGATCTGCTGATCATCACCGCCGACCATGGGGTGGACCCCACCTTCCCGGGCAC
>JAEWWY010000064.1 GCA_023458835.1 Bacillota bacterium | reverse complement strand
CCCCAGAAGGCAGGAAACCATTCCGGGCATGTATCCATGGCGATGGCCGCAAATTTCTCTTTTTTGCCGCCGCCGAAATGCTTCATCAAATAGGCCGCATATGCTTTCGCCTGCTGTTCGTACTGCGAGAAGGTGATGCTTACCTCATTGCCGTCTTCCAGATACAGCGCTGCGGGAACATCTCCATAGGAGCAGGTCAGGCGGAACAAGTTGGAAAGGGTCATGTCTTTGCGGAGCGCATCACTGTGCTCCAGTATGAGACTCCTTTTTTTCTTCATGCGCCGAAACTCCTTTTCCCAGATAGTATTGCGTAAGAATGAATTGCATCATCCTGGCAGGAATGAATGAATGAAGAATGACTGCCAGGTGCTGGTCAAATTTGGCCACCCGCTTGCGCAGGGGCATTCTTCGCCTTTGAAGAAGGTGTGCTACCTTGTCCCCCAGCCTGTCGGGATCGCTGCCATTTTCCTCATCGCGGGCAATGGTGGCGGTACCCCTGCGGAAGTTGACATCATAAGGGGAATCCGCGTTTACTGCTTCCGCCCGGCGCCGGTAGGCCGCCGATCCTCCGCGGTGGTCTCCCGGCTCCACCAGACAAACCTGTATGCCAAAAGGCGCCACTTCCATGGCAAGGCATTCGGTGTATCCCTCAATGGCATGTTTGCTGGCGGTATAAGCACTTTGGAAAGGAATGCCCAAAAGGCCGTTGATAGAAGAGAAATTGATGATCCTGCCGGTGTGCTGCTTACGCATAAGCGGCAGCGCGGCCCTCACCATGGCCACCGTCCCAAGGAAGTTTGTTTTCATTACGTTTTGATATTCATCCGCGGATGTTTCCTCGCAAGAACCCAGCACAAGCATGCCGGCACAATTGACCAATGCATCCACCTTTGAAAAAATATGCAACGCATCTTGCATAAAACGGCGGATGCTTTCCGTGTCGGTTACGTCCAGAGGCAGACGGTAGATACCGTCGTCTCCCGGCAGTGCGCAAGGCGCGAAGGAACGTGCACCAGCTATGACATCAAAGCCCGCATGGTGTAGAGCCAAAGCGGTATGCCGGCCCAAACCGCTGGAAGCGCCGGTAATCCATACAACGCCTTTTCCTATGCTGCTCCCTCCTATCCTCCCATACTCTCGGGCATACGGGAAAATTATACTTCACATTCTGTTCATATGCAAGTTTTATTCAATTCTTGCCGGAATTACGCTAAAACACTGTACAATTCTTCACATTTTGCAACATTTCCTTGACAACGTGCCGAATCATGCGTTCACCCCAAATCACCTTCTGTTCCCGGGCGGCATATGGTGAAAGCGAACATGGGCGTTCCCACAGGAAGATGGAATCGCCCTTTTTTGAGGTGAAGGATATGTGCGGGATCGCGGGGGAGATTAGCTGGATCCGGGATGTGCGGGAGGATGGGGATTTCCTGTCCGCCATGCAGCGGTCACTGGCCCGGCGCGGGCCGGACCAGGAGGGGCTTTACGTAACGCCGCAAGCCGGGCTTGCGCATACACGGCTTGCGGTCATTGATTTGGAAAACGGCTGCCAGCCTATGCGTTTTTCCCAGGGGAATGAGACCTTTATCTTGGTATACAACGGAGAGCTTTATAACACGGAAGAGATCAGGGCGGACCTTATGGCGCTGGGCTATACCTTCGCCGGCCATTCGGATACGGAAGTACTGCTCAAGGCATACATGGCCTGGGGCGAGGATTGCGTGAGCAGGTTCAACGGCATCTTTGCCTTCGCCATATGGAAAGAACAAGAGCAAACGCTGTTTATCGCCAGAGACCGCATCGGCGTCAAACCATTTTTTTATTTCTCAAAAAACGGTGTCTTCCTGTTTGCCTCGGAGCTCAAAGCGCTGTTATGCCACCCGCTGGCAGAGCCCAGGCTTGATGAAAACGGTGTGGCGGAGATCATGCTGCTGGGCCCCGGCAGAACGCCCGGCTGCGGTGTTTTTCAGGATGTGCGGGAACTGAAGGCCGGGCAATGCGGGCTTCTTGATAAGGACCGGCTGCGCCTTCACACCTACTGGGAGCTTACGGACAGGCCGCATACCGACACATTTTCGCAAACGGTGGAAAAGGTCCGGGAGCTTGTGACAGATGCCATCATCCGGCAGTTGGTATCGGATGTGCCTGTATGCACCTTCCTGTCGGGAGGGCTGGATTCCAGTATTATTTCCGCTTTGGCGGATCGGCATTTTTCAAAGAAAGGCCAGCAGCTTCACACGTTCTCCATCGCCTTCAAGGATAATGAGCAATACTTTCAAGCGGGAAAATTCCAGCCGAACAGCGATGAGAGATATATCAGCCTGATGAACGATGCGCTTATGGCTGTGCACCACAATGTGGTGGTGGATACGCCGGAATTGACGCAGGCATTGTTTGAGGCCGTTGACGCCAGGGACTTGCCCGGCATGGCGGATGTGGATGCGTCGCTTTTGCTGTTCTGCCGGGAAATCAAAAAGTGGGGCACCGTGGCTTTGTCCGGAGAATGCGCCGATGAAATATTCGGCGGCTATCCTTGGTATACCGATCCTGATGTCCGGCTGCAAGACGGCTTCCCCTGGGCTCAATCCACCGCCTACAGGATCAGCTTCCTTCATGATGATTTTGCAGAGAATTTCCCGGTGGAGCGGTATGTACAGGCCAGGTATGAAAAAACATGCGCCCGTGCCTCAAAACTGCCGGGAACCTCCTCCGGCGAAGCGCGGATGAAGGAAATGATGAAGCTGAACCTGGACTGGTTTATGCAAGTATTGCTGGACAGGAAGGACAGGATGAGCATGTACAGCGGCCTGGAGGTACGGGTTCCTTATTGCGACTTTCGCATTGCGGAATATCTGTATTCCGTACCCTGGGAGATGAAGTATGAAGACGGCGTGGAGAAAAGCCTTCTGCGAAAGGCCATGGCGGATGTTTTGCCCCCGGAAGTCCTTTGGCGCAAAAAGAGCCCCTACCCCAAGACCTATCATCCGGCTTATGAGGCGGCTGTTTCCAAGCTTTTGATGGAGCTGCTTCAGCGTAAGGATGCGCCGATCTTCCAATTGATCAAACGGGACAGCCTGCACAAGCTGCTCGCTGACCGGCAGCCCTGGCCCTGGTACGGCCAGTTGATGACCAGGCCGCAGACCATCGCTTACTTTTTGCAAATGGATTACTGGCTGCAAAAATACAAGGTGCAGTTGGTATAAAGACCATCAAGATGGCCGGAGGAGATGCTTCCCCCGGCTATTGAATATATTGCAATATATCCTACTTATTTATTCCATCCTATCTTGATTTGACTGGAAACAATTGCTATAATATAGCTATTGTCGCGCAATATGTTCATTTTCCGCCATCATTCTTTCTTTGATTTCGATACAAAAGGAGCCCCAGCATGAAAAACGGCGTGAAGAAATTCCTTTTAGCGGCCATTTGCCTTCTCACGGCCTTCAGCAATGTCTCCTGCTCCACCTCCAAGCCGCAAGCAAACAGAGGCGCGCCCACCCCTGTGCGCATATGGCACTATTACAACGGCGTTCAAAAGCAGATTTTTGACCAGTTGGTTTCACGGTTCAACGAAACGGTTGGCGAGAAAAACAACATCGTAGTAGAGGCTTTGAACCAGGGCTCCATCAGCGAGCTAGCCAAGAAGACGCTGGACTCGCTGGCGCACAAGGTAGGCACGCAGGAAGCGCCGGATGTGTTTGCCGCCTATGCGGATACCGTCTATCAGGCAGCCATGCAAAACATGGTGGCTGATATCGGCAACTATCTGACCGATGCCGAAAGGGCCGAATACTTGGAGTATTATCTGGAGGAAGGCGACCTGTACGGCGATGGCGGCCTGTACATTTTTCCTATTGCCAAGGCTACCGAGGTGCTGCTTCTCAATCACACAGACTGGCAGCGGTTTGCCATCGCCACAGATTCCAAGGAATCTGACCTTGCGACATGGGAGGGCGTCATTCGCCTGGCGGAAGCATATTACCGCTGGACCGACAGTCTGACGGAAAAACCGGAGGATGGCAAGGCATTTTTCGGGCGGGATGCGCTGGCCAATTATCTGTTGGTCGGAGCTGCCCAATTGGGAAAGGAACTGTTTACCGTTTCTGGCGAAACCGTATCCCTGAATGCAGACATGGAGCTTATGCGCCGCCTTTGGGATCATTACTACGTACCCTATATCAACGGTTATTTTGCTTCCTTCGGCAGGTTTCGTTCCGATGATGTAAAGACAGGCGACCTGATCGCCTTTGTAGGGTCTACCTCCAGCGCCGCCTACTTCCCCACGGAAGTCACGCTGGCCGACGGCAGCACATATCCCATCGAGGCCAAGGCATACCCCGTACCCAACTTTGAGGGAAAGAAACCTTATGCCGTGCAGCAAGGCGCCGGGATGGCTGTTGTCAAATCAAATCCCCAAACGGAGGCGGCGGCCGTCACTTTTCTCAAATGGTTCACAGATCAGGAACAGAACGAGGTTTTCTCCAGCTCATCAGGGTATCTTTCCGTCAAAAAGACGGTCCCGGAGGATGAGGCACAGAAAAGCTCCCCCATGGATGAAAAAAGCCCTGTCGTCCGCGATGTGCTGCGGGTTGGACAAAGCATGACGCAGACCTATGCTTTGTTTGCAGGCAAGCCCTTCCAGAGCGGAGGCGAGGCCAGGACTATTTTGGAAACGCGTTTGCAGTCAAAAGCTGCCGGGGACAGGCTGAAGGTGCTGGAACGAATTGCCGAAGGCCGTACCAGAGAGGAAGCGGTAGCCGAATTTGACACGACTGCAAATTTCCATCAATGGTACTTTACTTTGGTACGGCATCTGGAACTGGTCATCGGGCTTCGCCCGCAGGAGAACGGTCCGCGGTTCATGGTAGAATAATGGAGGACGAAGCATGAAAAAGCCATGGACCAACCGGTCGAAAACACTTTTTCGCAAGCTTTTGATACAGTTCACCTTTACTGTTCTGCTGCAGACAGCATTGTTTGCAGCCCTGTTTCTATTTAGCGGAATCCTGCCGCGCATGGAAGAAAATGCGTACAGCCTGCTTTCCCAGCGTACAAAAAGCCGTGCCGATGCACTCATCAATATCATGACCCAGCGCTGGTCCAGGCTGGATTCGGTAAAAAACCGCATCGTAGATCATGTGGAAGCGCTTTTGTCGCAAAAAAATGTATCCTGGACGGATGTCCATACCAGTGCGGCCCTGAACGAGGAATTGGTCACAGCGCTGGCGCCGGATTTGATCACCATGCTCCGGAACAACGGCGTTACCGGGG
The DNA here is from genome assembly GCA_023458835.1 of Bacillota bacterium. Taxonomy (GTDB): domain Bacteria; phylum Bacillota; class Clostridia; order Christensenellales; family Aristaeellaceae; genus JAEWAH01. The sequence goes on along the minus strand of JAEWWY010000064.1, from coordinate 15,656 downwards.
CATTTTTGGTATTGGATGGCGCAGGCGTGCAAAACCATACGGCCCAGGAGGTGCGCGCCGGGCTTTATCTTAGGGATCTTGATCCCAACAATGATACGGCTTATGCGTTTACCGGCTCCGATCTGCTGATGGAGCGGGGGCTTTCTTCCATTTCCAAATCTCTGAATATTCCTTTGGATAGCTATTGGAGCGCCGGATTCCGCTTTTCGCAGGATGGCAGCCTGCCAAACGAACAGTTCTACTTCCAGCCATTCCGGGCGGCCCTTGAAATCAGGGCCCCGGATGACTCCGCTTATGGCTATTGGAGCCCTTTGTTCTCCCTAAGCGGAAGCGATGGGCAGGTCATCAGCTATTCCATGCCGCTGATCGCTTCCGACGGCGCGGTGTTTGGGGTATTGGGCGTTGACCTGACGGATACATACCTGTATTCTTTTCTTGGCTATAACGAGCTTTGGGAAGATAAAACAGGGTCCTATTGCCTTGCCATTACCGAGGACGGCGGGCAAAGCTATCGCCCGGTACTGGTAAGCGGTATCAGCTATCGCCGCTTTTTCAGCCCTGGAAGTACGCTCTATAGCAGTGGTGATGCTGGAAGCCGGGTCATCCGCTTAAAGGACGGGGCCGGCCAAAGCGCCATGCTGGCCAGCGTAGAAAACCTGCACCTGTATAATGCCAATACCCCTTTTGCCAAGCAGCAGTGGGTGCTGATAGGCATGGTGGAGAAGGGCGTGCTTCTTTCCTTCTCTTCCCAGGTGATGCGCATGGTCATTTGGGCGCTGCTCTTTGCATTACTGCTGGGTATTTTGGGATCGGCCTTTTCCAGCCGCCTCATCACAAGGCCCATCATTTTGCTGGCATCGGAATTGAAAAAGAGCAACCCCGAGGAAACCATCAATTTGCAAAAGCTGAACATTTCAGAAATCGACCAATTGACCGACTCCATTGAGGATCTGTCCAGCGCCGTGGCGGAATCGGCGTCCAAGATTCAGAAGATCATTGCCATGACGGGCGCGCGCATCGGCGTTTTTGAGTATGCGCAGAACGCACGCTCCGTTTTTTTGAGCCGGAGCCTGTTTGAATTAATGGGCTGGCTTCCCTGCGAGGGTGATTTCGGATATTTGGATGTGCATTCATTCCATCAGCGTATGGCGCTGTTGGATAAGGCAAGGGAACCGGGAGAAAAAGATATCTATCGCATGGTGCAGGACCAGGCGGAGTGGTGGATACAAATCCGCACCGTATATGAAGGGGAGCGGGTTCTGGGCGCGGTGATGGATGTGACCCGCGAGATGCAGGAAAAACAGAAGCTGGCCTACGAGCGGGATTACGATGTCTTGACAAGCCTGTTTAACCGCCGGGGTTTCATTGAACATGGCGGAAAGCTGCTGCTTGATCCCAAGGAAGCGAAGGTCTGTGCTCTGGTCATGTGGGACATGGACAATTTGAAGTACATCAACGATACATACGGGCACAAAACAGGAGACGAATATATACAGGCCTTTGCCCAATGCCTGCAAAACGGCAAGCGCGGCAATGTGATGGCCGCCAGGCGCTCCGGCGATGAGTTTTATGCCCTGGTCTACGGCTATGAAAACAGGGAGGCCGCCATGGATGTCATCCTGAACATCTGCCAGAGGATTGCGCGGACGACCATCCTCCTGCCCAGCGGCATCCCCTACCGGCTCCGGGCTTCCTGCGGGGTAGCTTGGTATCCCTATGACGCCACTATCCTGGAAGACCTGGTGCGCTATGCGGATTTTGCCATGTATCAGGCCAAGCATACGCGTAAAGGCGAGCTTCAGGAGTTTAACCGGCTTTTGTTTGACGGCAACGAGGTGCTTCTAAATGGCCAGGAGGCGCTGGATAACCTGATTGAGCAGGCATTGATCGATTATGCCATGCAGCCGATCCTGAATGTAAAAACAGGGCAGGTCTTTGGCTATGAGATGCTGATGCGGCCCCGGGGAAATGATTTTTCCGGCCCGCGGGATGTGCTTCGCCTGGCCAGGTCACATGCCCAACTGTGCCGTGTGGAACGTCTTACATGGTTTGGCGCCATGCAGACCTTTGTCAATTGCGTTCAAATCGGCAGCATCTCTCCGGAAAGCCGTGTATTTATCCATTCCATCCCCAGTTGCAGCATAAATGCCACTGACCTGAATTCCTTTGAGACGCAGTTCCGCCCATATCTTAAGCAGATTGTGCTTGAAATCGCCCAGGGCGACCCCTCCAGCGAAGGCTTTCTGCGTGATAAGATGCTGCTTACCGATCGATGGGAGGCAATGGTCGCCATCGACGATTTCGGCAGCAACGATACGGGGGATGTAATGCTCACCGCCCTGTCACCCCATCTGGTGAAAATCGGCATGTCCGTGGTGCGCAACATTGATACGGATAAGGAAAGGCAGCAAATGCTGGCCGGGATCATCGGCATTTGCCGGGAGAGAAACATCCAGGTCATCGCCGAGGGTGTCGAGACCCGGGAAGAGATGGAAACATTGATTGCCTGCGGCGTAGATTACCTGCAGGGTTATTACATCTCCCTCCCCAGCATGCCGCCGCTGATGCCCAGCCGCGAAGTCATCGGCCAGGTGATGGATGCGCTGCAGAGACTGCCTCTATAAAAGGCAGACATAAAATACGAGCCGGATCGCACAATGCGCCCGGCTCATTCTTTTATCCAGCCAACCGTTATCCCAACTCCAATTCCCATGCCTCGTTCAGCTTGGGCACGTCCTTCACCAAACGGCGCGTATATTCATGCCTGGCTGCCAATATGACTTCCTCCGCGCCACCATGCTCCACGATCTGCCCACGTTCCATAATGTACAGCGTGTCGCTGACATAGTAGGCCAGACCCAGGTCATGGGTGATAAATAGTACGGTCATTCCCTCCTCATCCCGCAGTTTCATGAGCATATCCAAAATGGTGGATCGGGAGCAGGCGTCGATCATGGAAGTTGGTTCATCCGCAATGAGCACCTTGGGATGCTTCATAAAAATCCGCGCGATCATCAGACGCTGCATCTGTCCGCCGGAGAGCTCAAAGGGATACTTGTTATACAGTTCCTCAAATTTCAGGATGACGAAGCGGCAGGCATCACGCATCTTTTCCTGCTTTTCATGAGGCGGCAGCTTACCCATCCCCTGTAGTTTAAGGCAATCATCCAGTATCTTTTCCACCCTGAAAAACTGATTGACTGTGGAGAACGGGTCCAGAAACACCGCCAGTATATTTTGCCAGTAGGCCCGGCGCTTTGTGTGGGACCGCAAATCCCGGGGATTGCCCTTATAAAAAACCTGCCCGCCGGTTTCGGAAAGCAGCCCCAGCAGGATCTTGGCCAGCGTCGTTTTTCCGCTGCCCGACTCCCCCACGATGGAAAGGATCTCGCCCTGATGGAGCTTAAAATCCACATCCTTTACCGCATGGACCTTTTTTCTGCCGGAACCGAACACTTTGTTCAGCTTTCTGGTCTCCAGCAGCAAATCACCATACCGCTGTTTGGTTTCAGCCATTATTTGCTTCCCCCTTCCCGTTTTGCTTGGCGTGCATGGTTCTCAGCTCCGCCTCCGTAAAGCGGCAACGGTGATAGCGCCCGTCCCCAAACGTGCTGATGCCTATGCGGTTTTGCCTGCATGTATCGTCCGCATACATGCACCGCTCGGCAAACTGGCAGCCCTGCATCACCTTTTTCAGATTGGGCGGCGCACCGGGTATGGCGGACAGCTTGTGCGTCCTCATCCCCTCCTCAGGCACGATGATGGATCCCATCAGCGCATGAGAATAGGGATGAATGGGGTCAAAGACCACTTCTTCGTTGGTGCCTTTTTCCACCAGTTCTCCGGCATACATCACCACGATATCGTCGGCCACGTGGCGCAAAAGAGGAAGCTCATGGGTGATGAATATCATCGACTTGACGAAGCCGTCCTTGAGCATTTTTTTCAGCATGGATATCACTACCTTCTGGCTGGATACATCCAGCGCGGAAGATGGTTCATCAGCAATAAGCACCCTGGGGTTTAAAAGTGTGGAGATGGCGATCACCGTGCGCTGCTTCATCCCTCCGGAAAGCTCATTGGGATAGGCATTCAGCACCCGCTCCGGCAGATTCAGGAAAGCAAACTTGTTTTTCGCCAGGTTCAGCATCTGCTCGTGGCTCATGTCAGGGCGATGCTCCTTCAGCACATCTACCACAAATTTATATATCTTGCGGGTAGGATTCAGCGCGTTCATGGCCGCCTGTGGAATATATGCGATCTCCGTGCCCAGATAATGGCGGCGCAGTTCCTCATAGGGCAGCCTCATGATATCTGTGCCGTTCAACTCAATGCTGCCGCTTGCGTAATGCAGCGGCGGGAAATAATATCCCATAAGGCTTAAAGCCAGGGTAGACTTGCCGCAGCCGGATTCGCCTGCGATGCCGAGTACACGCCCTTCCTTCAGTTCCAGGCTGACGCCGTCCACGGCATAGACGTTTTCCTTCAGGCGTGTTTTGTAATACGTGCGCAGGTCCGTAACCTTCAACACATGCTCTGTCATGGTATCAGCTCCTAATCTTGGGATTGAATACCTCATCCATCCCGCTGTTCATCATATACAGGGAGAAGGTGACCAGCGCGATGGTGACAGCCACCGGTACAAACTGCCACCAGCGGGCAGAGCGCACAGCCTCGAACTGCATTGCCCAGTTGAGCAATTTGCCCAGGGAAATGCTGCTGGGATCACCAAGGCCCAGGAGCGACAGCGTTGCTTCCGCCATGATGCCCGATGCCATCTGCAGAATGAAGGCCATCACAACGTAGCTGGCAATGTAGGGCAGAATTTCGGTCATAATGATCCGGGTGGTGGAGTAGCCTGTGATCCTTGCCATATTCACATGGTCTCGGTTCCGAAGAGAAGTGGTTTGGGCACGGACGGCCCTTGCCGTCCACGGCCAGCTTGTCACACCGATAATGATGCCTGTCATCCAGGTGGGAGTGGAACCCAGCGCCACAGACAACAGGATCAGGATCACAAAGGAAGGAATAACGATGAACATGTTGGTGGCAGTAGTCAATATATTGTCCGTCGTACCTCCGATGAAGCCGGCACAAAGGCCGATGATCAAACCGATCAACGTGGCGATAACCCCCGCTTCCAGTCCGACGGACAGCGACGTGCGTGCGCCGTATGCCAGCTTGAGCAGCATATCCGTGGCAAAGTTGTCGGTGCCCAGCAGAAACTCCCGGGTAGGCGGCTGATCCTTTTCGCGCTTGATGGTCTTCTTGATCTCCTTGGCCGCCTTCAGCGCCTCTTTTTCAGCACCTTCCTCAATTTTGATTAGCGTACTCTCAACGGTCTTTATAAGCTCCTCGTCGCCGGTCCCGGACAGCTTCACAGCTTCCACCTTGGCCAATGCCAAGTTGCCGGCCTCCAGCGCTTCGCGGACGGGGGTGATTGTCACGTAGTTAGGATTATTGTATCTGTTTTCCTTTGGATCATTGGTATTGATCATCGGATAGAAAATTGCAAATGTTACTACCAGGAACACCACCGCGAAGCCGAAGAGAAACCGCCCGGATTTCAGCAGAATCTGCAAAATGTGCTTCATAGCTCAATCCTCCACTTGCGCAGCCCTGACGCGCGGGTCAAGGAAGCCATATATGATCTCAATGAGGAAATTGGCGATTAGCACCGTCAGCGTTACCAGTAAAGTGCATCCCGAGATCAGCGGATAGTCCACCGTCCGGATGGCGGTGAACATCCATGTTCCTATTCCCGGATAATTGAATACCATTTCTGTGATCAGAGCGCCGGTGACCATGGTGCCAAGCGATAAAGCAAGGCCTGTCACCTGCGGCAAAACAGCGTTTCGGAACACATAACCGGTAATTTTCTTATCACGGATGCCTAGCAGCTTTGCGTAAAGCACATAGTCGGCATTAAGCTCGTACAGCGACATGGAACGCATACCAATGGCCTGGCCGCCGATCATGACCAGCACCAGGCTCAGCCACGGAAGCGTCCAGTGTTCAACCATCGAAGCGAAGAATTTCCAGCTCAAGTTTGGAATCATGCCCTGCCCGTAGGCACCGTTGATGGGGAACCATTTCAGATTGACTGCAAACAGATAGAGCAGTATCAGCGAAAAGATAAACATGGGTATGGCGCTTAAAAATAGTGAAACAGGAAAGGTGATCTTATCAAACACACCCCGTTTGTATGCGGCAAGCGCACCCAGCAGGTTGCCCAGCGTCCAGCCCACAAGGATGGCCGGGAGCTGAAGGCCCCCCGTATAAGGAACGGCGGAAGCCAGTATATCCGCCACGGGCCTGTTCAGATTGCGGATGGATTTGCCAAGATCCCCTTGAAACAGCTTGCCTATATAGATGAAAAATTGCTCGACCAGCGGTTTATCCAAACCAAAGTCACGCATGTAGGATTCATAGATATCGCGCATCTTATCGGTATCCGTCATGCCCTGAGTGACCTGCCCGACGATGGATTGAACTGGATTGCCGGGAATCAGCCGCGGGAGAAAGAAATTCAGCATCAGCGCGACCACCAGCGTCAGCAGATACCAGAAGAATTTTTTTACCAAAAACTTCTTCAAAGTGCCCCTCACCTCAATTGCCAAAATTGCGAATAAATCCCGATAAAATCGGCAGGCCCTCACGCAGAACGCATAATCTCCCAGATATGGGAATTGGGCGCCGGAAGGGCCTGCCTCCCGACGCCCGATGCAAAAGCCTTACTTGTTTAAGGGGTGCTTATTCCACATTTTTCAGGTTGTACAGGGCGCGGATGCCGGCACCGGCAATGCAAACCTGCGGCGGGATATTGCTGCCGTCATTGAGCTTGGGGAAGCCGGTCCACACATGCTCGGAGGTGGTATGGAACAGCCATGGACGGTACATGAGCGGCACGGTGGGCAGATCGGAAAGGTAGAGTTCCTCGATCTCGGTGTAGTATGCCTTGATCTTGGCTTCGTCCGTCTCACCGGCGATCAGGTCCAACAATTCATCAATGCGGGCATTGGAATAACGGCCTGCATTCCAGCCGGCAAATTCGCCGATACCGGGCCGGTCCTTGGAGTACAGCACGTTGCGTACGCCGGTCCAGGGGGCGCCGGGATTCGGGTCGCCATGGGGAGATTGCATGATCATGTCAAAGCTGCCATAGAAGCGGTCGTTATCGTATACAGGTGCCTCGGGGAAGTAGGTTACCAGGTTGAGGCCGATGGCTTGACCGGCTTGGGCAACGATCTCCAGGGAAGCGTTCCAGTCGGACCAGCCGTAGGGGCACTCGACCTTCCACTCAATCTTCGTTCCGTCGGGCATTTCGCGCTTGCCGTCGCCGTCCGCATCTTTGTAGCCGGCTTCATCCAACAATGCGACGGCCGCTTCGCGATTCTCATCCAGGTTGGTGGTATCCCAGCGCAGCTCGTCGATCTTCTCAGAAGCGTTGAGGTACTTTTCATGATACTTTTTGATCATGATGGAGGGGATCAGCGTCTCGGACATGCCGCACATGGCGTCTTCTGCGATGGCTTCAAAGTCGGTAGCCAATGCGATAGCGCGGCGGACAACAGGGTCATCCAGGCCGGGACGGGTTACGTTGAACACGAGGGAGGGCATGGAGCCGGCCAAATAGTAGGGATTTTCCGGCAGATAGGTGGAAATGGCGGGATCCTTCTCCCACAGCTCCCACACGTTGGCGATGAACTGCTGGGACATGTCCAGCATGCCTTCCTGCATGGCCAAGTTGCCGGCCGCGTTGTCGGTGAAGATCTGGTGGGCAATGTACTTGGGCGCGGGGAGCTTACCGAACATGGAAGCATCCTGGCCCCAGTAGCTGTCATCACGCACTACGATGATATTGGTGTTGTCATGGTAGAAGGGCTTGTAGGGACCGGAGGCTACCACGCTGTCCAAATCGGTGTAGGCGCGGAGCTTGGCGATGTCATCACCGCTCTCTTTCTCACGGGCTTCCCACACATGCTTGGGCAGGATGTACACGGTGGCCAGGGAAGCGGGTACCTGGATGCGGTCATACGGTTCCTTCTTCAAGGTGAACTGCACCTTGTTGCCATCAACGGTTTCCACTTTCTCCAGGTAGGTCCAGTTGTTGGACCAGTTCACCGGATATTTGTTGGCAAAGTTATAGGTGTAGGCCACGTCCTCATTGCTAAGCGGCGTGCCGTCGTTCCATTTGGCGGCATCCTTCACCTTGACCGTGAAGTTGTACTGGTCCACCCACTCAATGGGTCCGTCGGCCAGCAGGGGCTCGCCTTCGCCGGTCAAGTGATTGTACATGTACAGGAACTCAAACATGGCTACGCGCTGACCGTTGTTGGGGAAGGAGGGATTGCCGGTTATGGGGTTATAGTTTTCGGGGGCGCCCCAGGCAAGGCCGTTGATGTACAATGTTTCCTTGCGCGGAACTTCCAGGGTTCCGCCCGCATAAGCGACTGATGATAAAATCATCAGCAGCGCCAGCGAAAGAGTGAGCAACTTGACAAGTTTCTTCATGATATGCCTCCTTACATTTTCCTATTTAACAGGCATAAAGCCTGCTAGGACCAAAACGAACTTTCAGCATACAACAAACAAGCTGTTTCACAGCAAAAGGTGTACACCGGCAATAGAGCTTCTATTAATCTGCGTATAGACGGCGGAATTATATTACTTAACAAATTGGTTTATTCATCTTTCCGCCCGATATTGCAATTATACTACACCATTTTTTGTAATTCAAGTGTTCATACAAATTTTGTTCTAAGTTTCAAACAACATCAACAAACCCCTTCTAATACAAGGGAATCAATCCAAAACAATACAATGTATTTTCACTTTTGCGATCATTTTTGATCTGTTCTGTTAAGCAATCTTGTCTGCGGTATTATGATCACGATTCAAATATACCTTACAGCAAAAGGCCTGTAGTTCATTGTATGACGGACCGTCGTGCAGAATCCCTGTCTCTAGCTGCTGTACACCGGTACTCCATGAATTACAGAAAAAACAATTCCCCTATCCCTTCCCATATGCTTGTCCATTTGATATACTCATCCTGTCAAATGAATCATCGCAAAATATATCCATTCAAAGCATATTCTCGCTTTTTTGTATTAATGGCGAGTAACCTGTACAAAGGAGGAATATCCATGGATGCAAAGCAAACAGTATCCCAAATGACACTAGAGGAAAAAGCTTCCCTATGTTCCGGCAAAGGCTTCTGGCACCTGAAGGGGATAGATAGGGTTGGTTTCCCTTCCATCATGGTATCTGACGGCCCCCATGGCCTGCGCAAGCAGGTTGATTCCGGGGATCATCTGGGGTTGAACGACAGCATTTCCGCTGTTTGCTTTCCCACGGCGGCCGGGCTTGCCTGCTCCTTTGACCGGGACCTGATGCACCTTTTGGGAGAAGCCTTGGGCGAGGAGTGCCAGGCGGAGGATGTGGCCGTTCTGCTGGGTCCGGCAGTGAACATCAAGCGTTCCCCCCTGTGTGGGCGTAATTTTGAGTATTTTTCCGAAGACCCCTATTTGTCCGGAGAGCTGGCAGCAGCCTATATCGGCGGCGTCCAGTCGAAAAACGTGGGCGTTAGCATAAAGCACTACGCAGCAAACAACCAGGAGCACCGGCGCATGAGCGTCAATGCCCTGGTGGATGAGTGCACCCTTCGGGAAATCTATTTGACCGCCTTTGAAATCGCGGTCAAAAAGGCAAAGCCCTGGACGGTGATGTGTTCCTATAATAAGGTGAACGGCACCTATGCCAGCGAAAACAAAAAGCTGCTCACCGATATCCTGCGTGATGAATGGGGTTTTGACGGCTTTACCGTGACCGACTGGGGCGCCTGCAACGACCATGTGGCGGGCGTGATGGCCGGGCTGGACCTGGAGATGCCCTCAACCAGCGATGCAAACGACAAGCTTCTCGTAAAGGCTGTACGGGATGGAAGAGTTCCCGAATCGGCGGTGGACCAGGCTGCGGAACGCATCGTATCCATTGTAGGCCGCTATGTGGAAAACCGCGACAGCAACGCCGTATTTGACCGGGGCGTTCACCACCACCTGGCCAGGCGCATCGCCAGGGAAAGCATGGTCCTTTTAAAGAATGAAGAGAACCTTCTGCCTATCCGCGGCAGTAAGAAGGTAGCTTTTATCGGCAAATTTGCCGAGGAGCCCAGGTTCCAGGGCGGCGGCAGTTCCCACATCCATGCCAGCGAAGTTTTGTCCGCCATGCAGGCGGTACGCAGCGTCCACAGCGGTGTTGCCTATGCCCAGGGATACAGCACAAAAGAAGATATGATTTCACCGGAACTGATTGCCCAGGCAGTGCAAACAGCAAAGGAAGCAGATATAGCGGTGCTGTTCCTGGGGCTGCCCGATGCTTTTGAATCAGAAGGATATGACCGCACCCATATGAGATTGCCCGATTGCCAGTCAAAGCTGCTGGAAGCGGTGCTGAACGTACAGCCTCGCAGCGTAGTGGTGCTGCACAACGGTTCTCCCGTAGAAATGCCCTGGGCGGACAAGGTGCCCGCTATTCTGGAGGCTTACCTGGGCGGACAGGCCGTGGGCGGAGCTGTGGTGGATGTGCTGTTCGGGGCCGCAAACCCCTGCGGCAAGCTGGCGGAAAGCTTCCCCCTGAAGCTTGAGGACAATCCCTCCTACCTATACTTTCCCGGTGACAAGGATACGGTAGAATACAGGGAAGGCGTGTATGTAGGATACCGCCATTACGATACAAAACGCATGGATGTCCGCTTCCCCTTCGGCCATGGCCTCAGCTACACCACCTTTGCCTACAGCAACCTCCGCTTGAGTACAGAGCGCCTGCAGGATGGCGAAGCATTGCAGGTTTCTGTGGATGTGGCCAACGCAGGCTCGGCGGCGGGCAAGGAAACCGTGCAGCTATATGTAGCTGGCGCACATAAAGGCATCTCACGCCCTGAAAAAGAGTTGCGGCAGTTCTCCAAGGTGTCGTTGAACCCGGGGGAAACAAAAACCGTCATCATGATGCTGGATCGCAGGGCTTTCGCCTACTATGAAGCATCCCTGCCCGGCTGGCATGTGGAAAACGGAGCATACCGCATTCTGGTTGGCGCCTCCTCCCGGGATATACGCCTGGAAGGGAATGTGGAAGTCACCGGCGCCCCCGCACTCCCCTGCCGCTTTACGATGGATTCCACCCTGGGGGATGTGATGGATGTGCCCCAGGGTAAGGTCTTCGTGGATCAAATCATGCAGGGGATGCAGGCCCTCACCCAGGCTTCCGGCGAAGGTTCCGCCCTCAGTTCGGAGATGGTGGCCGCCATGCTGCGGGATATGCCATTGCATACCATCGCCTCCTTCTCGGGAGGCAGAATGGATCGGGACACGCTGCAAGGAATGATCCGCGCGCTGAACAGGGAAACATGATTTGATGATCCAAAGAAAGGGTTGACAATGTCAGCCTGTTTCAATATGCTATTCACATGTTATTACTATGTATAGAAAGGAAGGATTTATATGTATATCGCAAAGCATATTTCCGCATCAAAGCTTTTAGTCCTTATGTTGGCCGTCACCCTTTTGCTTTCCGCAGGCACCTGCGCATCCGCCCAGACTGCCGAAAAGGTCGTCAACATCGGCGTCACCGACACATTGGGCACGCTGAACCCCCTATTGCAGGATGGCGGCGAGCTGAACAAGTACGCAACCGGGCTGCAGTTCCTGCCGCTGGTGGAGTTGGACAGCGATTTGAATTTTGTTGGCTTGCTGGCCGAATCTGTTACCACGGAGGACAATATTACCTTTACCGTGAAGCTGTATGAAAACGCCGCCTGGTCCGACGGCGTGCCTATCACGGCAGACGACGTGATCTTTACCGTTCTGCGCCTGACAAGCCGTGCCGTAGGCAACGCATCCATGAGCGGGTATGCCGCTTTGGAAGGCTTTGACGATAGCGGCTTTTCTCCCGATGGCGCCACCCAGGTAGAAGGCGTTGTGAAGGTGGATGACCATACGCTGCAATTTGTGTTCAAGGCGCCTACCGCCCTTAACACCTTTCAAAACTCCTATGCCAGGTATCTTTTGCCCCTGCCCAGGCACAAGCTGGAAAATGTGCCTGTGGAGGAGATCGCTACCAGCGGATGGTTCAACCATCCCGACGCCGTCAGCGGCCCCTATGTCGTGTCGGAGTTTGACAGCAACCACTATATTTCCTACGTAGCCAATGAAAACTATTGGAAGGGCGCGCCGAAGATCGGCAAGCTGAACATCAAAATCGTGGAAGGCAGCCAACTGTATGCAGGCCTTCAATCGGGTGAAATCGACTTTGTGCAGCAGACCACCGGCGTCTTTCCCCAGGAGGATTGGGAAAGCGTCGCAGCCCTTCCTAACGTGACCGCCATCCTGGAGCAGCCCCTCACCAGCCAGTTGGCATTTTTCAACACCCGCAACGTAAGCGATTCAAGGGTCCGTCAGGCTATACTGTATGCCATTGACCGCAATCTTCTGGTGGAAGGCCTTCTGGAAGGCAAGGGTGAAGTGGTGGATGGATTTTTGACCACCTACAGCCCCTATTATGACGCATCCATCGTCCCCGCTCCCTATGATCCTGAAAAGGCCAAGGCGCTGCTTCAGGAAGCCGGCTGGGATTCCAGCAAAAGGCTTACTTTTATCGTCAACGCCGGGGATACCACCTTCGTTCAGGCTGCCAGTGTCATTGCCGCGCAGCTAAGCGAAGTGGGTGTTCAGATCGATATCCGCACAGTGGATCTTGCTTCCCTGCTGACGTATGCGACCGAACGGGAGTTTGACCTGTATGCCGTGCAGTATACATTGGCGCCGGTAGACCCGTATCCCGACATCCAATGGCTCATCAGCGGCGAAGACAACAATGTGGGATACAAGAATGCCACAGTGGATGAACTGCTTGCCCAGGTGGGCTCCGCCAAGGACATCCAGAGCACCAAGTCCATTTATTCCAGGATAGACGCCATCATGCAGCAGGATGTGCCTGTGTTCAATGTATATGCCATCGGGCCCCTGGGAGCTGTGAGCAAGCGCCTTGTAAATGCCGAGCCCCACGTATACGGTTCCTTCAATCATGTGGAGCTTTGGGATATCGCTGAATAAACAAAGAAATAATTTCATACAGCCGGGGGGGCCGTACATATTCGCGGCCTCCCTTCCGCTGTATCCAGGGGGGAAGCCTATGGCACGTTTGCTTGCTGTGGAGGATTTGCGCGTGGCCTTTGCCGGTGATTTAGGTGAAAACACCTATGTGGACGGCGTCGGCTTTCATGTGGATGATGGCGAGACCGTGTGCATTGTTGGGGAATCGGGCTGCGGCAAAAGCGTTACCGTGCTGTCCATGATGGGCCTTTTGGGGGAAAACGGCCGGGTCACAGCAGGGCGGGTTCTGTTTGACGGCAAGAACCTGCTGGCCTTATCCGAGGCGGAGCTGGATCGTATTCGCGGCGATGAAATCACCATGATCTTTCAGGACGCCATGACATCGCTGAATCCTGTATTCACCATCGGCAGCCAGTTGACGGAATCCATCCGCGTCCATATGCATCTATCCAAACGGGAGGCCGCCGTCCGGGCGGCAGCGCTGCTTTTGAAGGTTGGGCTTTCCGATCCCGAAAAGATGATGCGCAAATATCCCCATACACTCTCCGGCGGCATGCGCCAGCGGGTAATGATTGCTATGGCCCTTTCCTGCAACCCGAAGCTTCTCATTGCCGATGAGCCCACCACCGCCCTGGATGTCACCATCCAGGCGCAGATCATGCGTTTGCTCAAGGCGCTTAAGCAGGAATACCACATGTCCATTCTGCTGATCACCCATGACATGGGCCTTGTGGCAGAGATGGCGGATAGGGTGCTGGTGATGTATGCGGGCCAGGTGGTAGAGGAATCGGATATCTCCTGCCTGTTTCATGCCCCCAGGCATCCATACACAAAGGCTCTCCTTATGTCCGTGCCCAGCATCCGGGATGGGGCGGACCGGCGCCTTGCCTCTATCCGCGGCACGGTACCCGAGCGCTACCAGGATATTCGGGGCTGCCGTTTTTTCAACCGCTGCGATATGGCTGAGCCGGCCTGTGAGCACATGGTTCAGACGCTTGAACAGGTGGACAAGCAGACGTATGTACGCTGCTGGGTAGCTGCCCGGGAAGAAAAATCGCACCGGGAAAGGGGGTGGGATGGTCTTGGAACAGAAGCTGAAACCGGAGGGGCAGACACAAATGGGTAAGGCCTCCCTGCTTGAGGTAATTGGCCTGAAAAAGTACTATCCCATCCGCCAGGGCATCATCCCCCACACAGTGGATACGGTCAAGGCGGTGGATGGGTTGGATTTTACGCTGTACCGCGGCGAAACCCTTGGCCTGGTGGGCGAATCCGGCTGCGGCAAATCCACCGTAGGGCGGCAGGTGGTGGGGCTGGAAGCGCCAACTGCCGGGGAGATACTGCTGAACGGCCAGCCGCTCAAAGATCTTTTCAAAAACGGGGGCAGGGAGAGCCGCACCCGGCTGCAAATGATTTTCCAGGACTCTTTTTCCTCATTGAATCCCCGCAAGCATATCGGGGATATCTTGGCCGCGCCCATGATGTATCACGGTCTGGTCACCCAAAAGACGGTTTGGGACGAAGTGGGCCGCCTGCTTAACCTGGTGGGCCTTCCCTCCGCCGCCCGCAGCCGCTATCCCCATGAATTTTCCGGCGGGCAGCGCCAGCGCGTCGGCATCGCCAAAGCGCTGTCCTTAAAGCCGGAGCTGATCGTATGCGACGAGCCTGTCTCGGCGCTGGACGTATCCATCCAGGCACAAATCCTGAACCTGCTCAAGGATCTGCAAAAGGAGCTTTCCCTCACCTACCTGTTTATCGGCCATGGGCTGGCTGCGGTAAACTATGTCAGCGATCGCATTGCGGTGATGTACCTGGGCAAGATCGTGGAAATCGCCCCGGCTAGGGATATTTTCTTCCAGCCCGCCCATCCCTACACCAAGGCGCTGTGCGATGCCGCGCCGCTGCCCGATCCCAAGGAGCGGGACCGTGACCGCATGGTGCTGCCCGGTGAAATTCCATCCAGCGTAAATCCTCCTTCCGGCTGCCGTTTTCATCCCCGGTGTCCTTATGCCATTGCCCTGTGCCGCGAAAAGGAACCGGCGCTTGCTGGACATGCCGGCTTCCACGACAGCCATCTGGCTGCCTGCCATCTGGCAGAGACACTTGCGCAAAAAAGGGGGGGATTGGAAATATGATGCGCTATATTGTAAAGCGGATCCTGATCGCCATCCCGGTGCTGATTGGCATCACCCTTTTGGATTACATCATCATGAGCCTGGCAGGCAGCCCTCTTTCCATGATGCAGGGTCCGAGGATTTCCCAGGCAGCGGTGGAGGCGAAGGCTATTCAGTTGGGCCTTGACCAGCCGCTTCACATCCAATATATTACCTGGCTCACTCAATTGCTCAAAGGCAACTGGGGCTATTCCATCAAAACGCATCTGCCGGTATATGATATGATCGCAGCCAACCTGGGGCCTACGCTTTTGCTGATGGGCACGTCCCTGCTCTTGAGTTTTCTGGTAGCCATACCCCTGGGGGTATACAGCGCCACTCACCAATATACCAAAGGCGATTATACCGCCGTCACCCTTTCGTTTCTTGG